>DUVD01000126.1 GCA_012841225.1 Fibrobacter sp. | reverse complement strand
TTCGTTACAGCGATAAACAATGATGTCATTGCGGGTGTTGTCTACAGGGGCATTAAAAATGATTTGCGCCCCTTCAATCAAGGTTTGTCTTTCGGGGAGCGTTTCTAAACTTAAACGACGCACATCGTCAATATCGTAAAATTTAGGCACAAAGGGTAAATAAGACTTAAGTATAATACGAGAAGACATTGATTCCGAAGAGGTAAATCGATTAAACATGTTTTCTACAAATTGTTCTGGACTTACTCCCTTTATAAAGAGCCATTCAGTCAAGACGTCTAGCAAAAGGCGATGTTGTTCGCGTTCAAAAACCCCTTCTTCGAACCATATAGAATCGAGCAAATTTGCTGGAAACCGCGAATCCATACGCACCAGTTCGAGAATCTCTTTTGTCGAATAAGACGAAAGGAGCTCAATGTGAACTATTCGCAGTAATAAATTTACAACCATTAAACATTCCTCACTTGTTAGGAATTCCCACCATCCATACTTGTATGTATTAAAATACTGACGTTAAAACAAGTAATTTTCTACTCTTTAATTTAACAAAATCAATTAGAAAAAGTAACTCACCTAGTCTTTTGTCTATATTTTCAGCATGAAAAGCCGAAAAATCCACGTTTTAACCGATGAAGTCATTAATAAAATAGCCGCAGGTGAGGTTATTGAAAGACCAGCATCTGTGGTCAAAGAGTTAATTGAAAATGCATTAGACGCTGGAAGCACCTTTATTAAGGTGCAAATTGAGGAAGGTGGCAAGAAAAGAATCTCCATTATCGATAATGGGGAAGGAATGTCTCCAGAAGACCTCAAATTGTGTTTTGTTAGGCATACGACCTCTAAGTTGAATTCTGCCGATGATTTATTTCATTTGAAAACGAACGGTTTTAGAGGTGAAGCGGTGGCCTCTATCGCCTCCATTTCTAAAATGACGATCATTTCGAAAATGGCCGGTGCTACCTGCGGGTACAAAGTGCAACTACTCGGCGGCAACGCAGAAGAGCTAGAAGAAGTTAGTTCACCTCAAGGCACCTCTTTTTTAATAGAAGATCTATTTTTTAATACTCCCGTAAGAAGGCAATTTTTAAGCAGCGAACCGTCCGAAGCCTCTAGAATTCTTGAGGTGATTAGTCGCATTGCTATTGCACATCCAAAAGTTCGATTTGAATACCGTAGTGGAAGTAAAGAGGTGTTTACTGGGGTAGAAGGCGATTTGCGAAGTCGCATAGCCGAAACAGTGGGGGCTGGTATCGCTCGAAAACTGCTGCCTTTGGACTACACTGAAAACAATATCTCGATTACGGGATTCATTTCACCTCCAGAGCCTACTTCTGGAAAAAGGTTGAAACACTTTTTATACTTAAAAAACCGGCCTATTTGGAGCCCTGCCGCTATCAAAGCAGTTCAAAAAGCTTATGAACCTTACGGCAAGCAAATATCTCCTGTGAGCATTCTTTTTTTAGACATGCCCGATATGGACTTTGACGTTAACGTCCATCCAGCAAAAAAAGAGGTGCGTTTTGTGAACGATAGCGCTATTTATGCAGCCATCTATAGGGCTATTCGAAATACATTGCAAGAAGAAACCACTGCAGGGCCCGCACCAACCATTCGTTTAAGCGACTGGACCTCATCTGAAAAAGTCCAAGAGCCAGAAAAATCTTGGCATGCTGATGTTTCTAAGCCTCTTCAGCGTGGAACGATGCCTTCACCAGATGCACTTGAGCAGGATTTATTTTCTCTACCCGAATTTGGAAAAATCATTCCTCTTTCACAAAAATCATTTGAAATTCCAGAGAAAACCCCTTTATATAGTGCACCTTCCTTTTTGCAACTAGCCCAAACCTACGTGGTTTGTCAAGATAGAGAAGGTCTTTTATTAATAGACCAAAGCGCTGCTCATGCTCGCATTTTATATGAACAGGCACTCAAAACGCTAAACTCAGACGCCGTTATCAGCTCACAAGAACTTTTGTTTCCAGAGCTGATAGAACTTAGCAAGGTGGAAAAGAGCCTTTTAAGAGAAATCCTACCGGACTTAAAGAAACTCGGCTTTTATTTGGAGCCTTTTGGTGGCGATACTTATCAAATTCGAGGTATTCCGAGTGGGCTTTCTTTTTCGCGAGCCGAGAAATGCGTGCGCGATTTTTTAGACTCGCTCCAAAGTGACTCTTCGTCTAATTCGATTCCTCTTGATTCTACGGCCAAAGCATGGGCTTCTACAACGGCTTACAGGGCTGGCGATAAATTGAGTGGAGAAGAAATGAACTCCCTAGTCCACCAATTGTTGCAAACGAGTGAGCCATTGGCTTCCCCTTACGGTAAACCAACACTACTTAGAATCCCAATCGACGACATTGACAAGAAATTCAAGCGTTAGGTTTTTAATAGACAGGCCTTCACAAGCTTTCTGTAAAAGTGGTACGCCAGAGCGAAGGTCATTTTCGTCTATTTTTTTTATTTCACTTAAAATAGAGTTGACTGCTTTTTTATGAAAAATGGATGCGGGCGTTAACAATTCGGGCACTACCTTTTTATTTAGTAAAATATTGGGTAGTGAAAAAAAACGCGTGCGCACTAACAAGATGCCTAAAACATAGGTCAAAAAATCAATCCGAGAGCAGGCTAAGGCAGGCGTGCCGGCAAGAGACGCTTCTAGAATGGACGAGCCCGGGGGGGCGATAATTAGCCTTGCGGTTGAAAAAAAACAGGCCCGTTCTGATGGTTCTTCTGGGACGAGTATTGACTCAACACCATGACACTCCCATTTTTCCATTTCCTTTAAAAGAGAAGGTCGCGACGCCACCAATTTGAATTGTAGATCGGGGTTTTTCTTTTGAAGTGGGGCCACTAACTTGATAAATAAGGGCATGTTGCGACGCATTTGTAAACGCCTGCTACCTGGGAGTAAAAGAATGAACTCTTTTTTTTGCTGTTTTTGATCGATTGCTTTTTTCGCGAATTCTAAGAAAGGAAACTCTAGTTTTGTGGCACGACAACCAAAGTTTTCATACGCCTGTTTTTCGAAATCGAATAAAACACCTAAAGAGACTCCCTGTAATAAAAGAGCTCGTTTAGGCTTCCATGCCCAAATTTGTGGAGGGGCAATGTACAGTATTGGTTTCGCTTGTTTTTTGGCTAACTTCACTAAGCGCATATTCAAACCTGGGTAATCGATAAGGACTAGGGCTTTGCATTGCGGACTTTCTAATGATCTAGTTAAAGCGCTAAGAGCGCGTCGTAGTGGTAAATAATGCGCTAAAACATCCTTAAAACCGCTCACCGCTAAGTCTTCAAAACGCCCTATTAGCTTAAGCCCCGCTTTTTGCATGCGTGGGCCACCTATGCCAATTGCCTTTATGCTAGAAGAAATTACAGTAGAAACAGCCAAGGCGCCTAATATATCTCCAGAGTCTTCACCAGCGCAAAAAAGAACATAGCTTTCATTCATTTTAACTAGCCGCGATTTTTGTTAGACACCCATACATCGGTAACACCAAAATCTTTTTTTAACCACACGAGTAATTCTTGTTCGTATTTAAAACGAATGTTTTTAGAAACTAAAGCGTGCTCAAAACCGGAAAGGGATTCTACATGAAACACGATCTGGCAAGATGTTTCTCCAGGAAAGGGCTCAAAAGACTTTAATTTTTCGATAAGTAAATTAAGATTTTCTTCTGTTAAAAACAACGAAGACATAGAAACATGTAAAAACTGAACCCATTTTTGGCGAACTAAATCCAACGAGATGATTTTGTCGACGACGATCTGAATACCCTTGTCGTCGCGTTGCATTTCAAGTGACCCTTGAACTAATACACGGTCGTCTATAGAGACGCGATCGCGAAAAGCCTCCCATTTATCCGATTTTAAAAACAAGGCAATTTCACCTTGAAAATCTTGGAGCGTGCCAGAGCCTAGAGTGTCGCCGCGTCTGGTTTCAAAGGAACGCATTTTAGTAATGACCCCGCCGACAACAATCGTTTTATTTAAAAGACTAGAGTTATTGACTTCACTTTCCGCTAAGCTACAAGTGGTAAACCCTTGCAATTCCGGACGATATTCTTCGAGGGGATGCCCAGAGATAAACATACCTAACACGTCTTTTTCTTTATTTAAAAGCTCAATATAAGTCCATTCTTCGGCGTCTTCTAACTCTTCGGCGTTATGAATGCAGGTGTCGTTTTCTCCCACGTCAAAAATTGAAACTTGACCGCAGTCTTTATTTTGGCGGTACCGATTGGCAACTTCAATTGCCCTATCAATAGTGGCTAACAATGCGGATCGGCTGCCAGGAAATTCATCTAATGCACCAGACATCACAAGGCTTTCTAATACTTTTTTGCTTAATGAGGGGCGCTTTTCCGACACTGATACTTGGTAGTCTAAAATTCGTTTGCAAAGATCAAAAATGTCTTTGTACTTACCGTTAAGCGTACGCTCTTCGACAATGTCTTCCACAATAGAAATGCCTACGTTTTTAATGCCCGCAAGACCATACAGGATTCTACTTTTTGGGTCTACCGAAAAAATAGCTTGCGAAGAATTGACGTTTGGCCCTAAATAAGGAATATCCATCTTATAACATTCTTGGAGAAGATTAACGATGTTCTCCGTTTTGGAGATTTCTGAAGTCATAGACGCAGCCATAAACTCAGGGCCGTAATTGGCTTTAAGATAAGCCGTTTGGTAGGCAACGTAAGCGTAAGCAGCGGCATGACTTTTATTAAACGCATAGCCACAGAAAGGTAGAAGTACTTTCCAAACCTTTTTAATTAACGGTGCTTTGTACCCTCTCTCCAAGCATTTCTGCATAAATTCAGGTTCTAATTTCGCCATTTCTTCGGGCTTCTTTTTACCCATAATACGGCGAATAATATCGGCACCACCTAGAGAGTAGCCACCCAATTTTTGCGCAATTCGCATGACTTGTTCTTGATAAACGATCACCCCATAAGTTTCATTTAAAATGGGTTCTAAATCAGGGTGATAACAATCTACAGGCTCCTCACCTCTTTTGCGAGCGATAAAATGAGGAATCTGCTCGATTGGCCCCGGACGATAAAGGGCGTTCATTGCAATTAAGTCTTCAATGCGTTCAGGCATTAGCTTACGAAGGTATTCGCGCATGCCAGGAGATTCAAACTGAAACACGCCAACGGTTAAGCCCTTACTTAAAAGCTCAAAAGTGACTGGGTCATCCAGGTGAACATTGTTAATGTCTAAATCGATGTTTCGCGTCTGTTTAATTAAAGCGACTGCATCTTGAATGATCGATAAGTTTCGAAGTCCTAAAAAGTCCATTTTTAAAAGGCCAATCTCTTCGGCATAATGCTTATCGTACATAATGACGGGAGTGTCGTCTTGGCGTGCTCTAAATAAAGGAGCCAAATTAGACATGGGGACTGGTGCAATAATAACCGCCGCGGCATGTATCCCAGTTTGCCTAGATAAATTTTCTAGCTTTTCGGAATAATTCCACAAGTCTCGGTAAGTTTGTCTCGACTCAATTAATTCGTTTAATGGGCCTGGGTTATAATTTTCTATAGAATTATTTTTTTTGTCTTTACCCGTTTTTGCCATGGCAAGCGTCGCCCCTAAATCTAGGGGAAGCAGCTTGGTGATGCTTCGGACGTCAGAAATAGGGATCCCCAAAACACGGCCGACATCATTAATCACCGCCTTCATTTTTAAGGCACCGTAAGTGACAATTTGCGTGACACAGTCTTTACCATACTGCTCGGAAACGTATTGAATTACGCGGCCGCGATCACGGTCCGAAAAGTCGGTATCGATATCGGGCATGCTCACGCGCTCAGGATTTAAAAAACGTTCAAAGAGCAAGTCAAAACGAAGCGGTTCTATATCGGTAATGCCAATAATATAAGTGACAATCGAACCAGCTGCCGACCCACGCCCTGGCCCCACTGGGATTCCATTTTCACGAGCCCAATTGATAAAGTCCCAAACAATTAAAAGGTAACTAGCAACATGCATGTCTTTAATACAAGACAGTTCTGTTTCCATGCGGTCCCTTACCACATCGGTAACCTCAGGGTAACGACTCGAAACCTTTTCACGGCACAAGTGCGCTAAATACTCGTCGGAGTCTTGGAACCCTTCTGGGAACTTAAATTTAGGCCAGAAATCGGAACCACAATCCGTTTTAATTGTTATATCGCAACG
>DUVD01000011.1 GCA_012841225.1 Fibrobacter sp. | reverse complement strand
TGCGACCGTCTTCATCTTTAACTAGAGTGCCTCTTGGTACATGAACAAGAAGATCTAAAGCACTACGACCTGTACAGCGACAAGCGCCACCACGAGCACCACTTTCTGCTTTATAAAGCCGGTAGTTGCCCATATCTAAAAGAGTGCTAAACTGCTCGTTAACAGCAAGAATCACACTACCACCACGTCCGCCGTCTCCGCCATCGGGGCCGCCTAATGGCACGTACATTTCGCGACGAAAGCTACATAAACCGTCGCCACCTTTACCAGAACGGACTTCAATTATTTTTTCATCTAAAAACATTAGAGACTTAATCCTTCATCGAGACCGAGCGCGATGTTCATATTTTGAACGGCGGCACCACTTGCCCCTTTGCCTAGATTATCAATGATAGTGGTGATTTGCATTAAATTAGAATTACCGAATACTTGCAAGCGTGCTTTATTGGTGTCGTTACAAACAGTGCAGTCTAAACGTCCATTTTGAAGCACTGGAGTTTCTTCGTAGGGCATGACTTCTATAAAAGAACACCCTTCGTAATGCTTTTGAAGGATTTCGGTCAATCCCTCTGGGTTTATTTTTTGGTTAAGCTGTTTTAAAAATAAAGGAACGGTAACCGCCATCCCTTTGTAGAAAGGGCCTAAAATGGGACTAAAATGGGGTACTTCTTCTAATTCGGCGTATTTTTGCATTTCGGGCAAGTGCTTATGCTCAAGAGAGAGTGCGTAAGAGCTTGGGGCAAAAATAAACGATTCTTGGTTTTTAGAGCGCGCTTCCGCCATTTCAGTTTCATAGTCGGAAATTAATTGTTTTCCACCGCCAGAATAACCTGTGATACCATAAGCGGTCAATAGCGTATTTTTAGGCAAGATGCCTTTAGAAATAAGAGGATAAACACCTAAAATAAAGGCGCTAGCGTGACAGCCTGGATTAGCAATTCGATGGCTTTGGCGAATGGCTTCGCGGTGGCTTAATGAAAGCTCTGGTAGCCCGTAAGCCCAATTTGGATTGGTTCGGTGAGCTGTAGACGCGTCAATTATTATGGTTTTTGGGTTAGTGCATAGGGTTGCACTTTCTTTAGATGCAAAATCAGGCAAGCATAGAAAGGTCACGTCAGAAGCATTGATTAGCTTAGCACGGGCTTCTGGGTCTTTTCGAAGAGCAGGATCAATCGTTAATATTTCAATGTCATCACGCTTATTTAGCCTTTCGTGAATTTGTAAACCAGTAGTACCTTCCTGACCATCGACAAAAACTTTAAATTTCATTTTATTCCTTATTTATTATTGACCGCAGCACTTCTTGTATTTTTTTCCAGAGCCGCACGTGCATGGATCGTTACGCCCTACATCGGGGCCATCATTTTTTACAGTCTCGGGCTTAACAGCGCGACCATCATAAAATAGCCAATCGCCGTTGATTTTATGGAATTCCGCGAGTTCATGGTGGTTTCTTGTCACATTGCCTTGTTTAAAACGAGCGATAAACTCAACCCAACCTATGTTTTTTTCTTCTTCGGTTTTTGT
>DUVD01000125.1 GCA_012841225.1 Fibrobacter sp. | reverse complement strand
TTTCTGAAGCAGCTTCTCAATTGGATGTGGCAGGAGATGTGAGCTTTAATTTGAATAAGTTTTTTAATGAGAATCATGGTTTACGACTACCGATGAGTTTTGGGTATAAAAGTGTTGTCAAACGTCCCTATTTAAAACCGACTGATGACTTGCAGCTGAGTCGAGATAATGTATCGAACTTGGTCTCTGATTTTGTTCAAGATAAATACACGATGGATGAAGAAGAAGAACAAGAAAAGAGAGATTTAAGCGAGTCAAAGGGCTACCAATCGTATGTAACAAACAGGAATTTCAGTTTGAGCTATAGCAAAGAATACAAGCCAGACGAAGGCCGTGCTGCAGAAGTGTTATCGCAGTTCTTTTTAGAGCGACCCGCTTGGAGTTATTCTTATAATGAGACCGAAACAAAAACGCCTACCAACGCTGACTCTACTTACTCCTATCGCGCCTTGCTCGAATATAGATTAGGCACATTCAATCGATTTAATTACAAGCCATTTAAGGGGCTACAAAAAAAGGCATGGGCTAAGCCTTTTGTGGATATGGCTTTTGAACCTTGGCCACAAACCTTTGACTTGACTTTAATCGATTTTAGCTATGTGCGTTATGTCGACCAAGATCGCAATGCGGATTATGTAGAGCCACAATCGGACAAAGTCGTCACTTATACGGCTGATTTAAACCATAAGGCAACCATTCGTTGGAATATTTTACCTTTCTTGTCTACAAATTATAGTGTTAATATTAAGCGCGATATGTATGGAGGAGGAGATCGAGAGGCTTTCACTGCTCAAGGGTTGTTCAGTTCAGGTCAGGGTGGATTTTTTGCGATGGATCGCATTTTTGATTATGATCACAATGATCGTCGTGTTTATATTTCTCGCGATAGCGTAGTGTCAATTCCGTTTGATACCGTGGCCACAATTAAGCCGAATGGCGATACCATGACCGTGGATTTGCAAAACAAAGATTCGTATCACGTTTTGTACGACAGTACTTATTTCTATAAAGTAGATAGTGTTGGCTCCCGCCAATATGGTAAGACTTTTGGTATTTTAAGAAATGAACGGGTCCGCAATCAACAGTTTAAGTTGGCTTTTACACCCTCATTTATTTCTTTCTTGCCTATTTCTTCTTCTTTTACAAGTGACTTCACTCAACAGAAGTCGATTCCTGATCACTTTAGTCTTTTCGATGAAACGTCTTTAGAAAAAAACTTTTGGACGATTTCTCAAACAAATCGTTTTGAATTAGCGCCTACATTTAAAATCATTGACTTTGCTAAGATGTTTGGCAATGAAAATGGAGTTGTTAAAATTTTAGAAAAACTGAAGTTACGCGAGCTAAGAAGTAATTGGACGGTGAACTTAAATACTATCGGCGAAAACTTTACGCTAGCCCAGCTGTATGAAGAGCAAGGCGTAAACGCATTTCAATATCAGCTTTATGGTTTGGGTTTAGGTAATGGCTATAAAAGCAGAGGCTTTTGGAACATTATATCGGGCGATATGAGTTTAGACTCTAGAGATGATTACCGAAACTTTGCCGAGTATTTAAACCGAAATGTTGACACACTCGTCTATCAAGGCAATTTTAGACATGCGGTTTCTAGGTCTTTTCAGGTGGCGACTAGCCTAACCCTCCCAATATGGGACATTAGCTTAACTGGCGATTTACAATGGAAGCAGGATTTTGCGCAGTCGAGAGAGTATCCACTTTATATAGATAGTACAGTCGTTTGGCCTAAAGTTGGCGTAGGCATGATAATCCCTAACTTTGCTAAGCGACTCAGTTTTTTAAATGATTTTAAGAGTGTTTCAACTACACATCGCATGGATTATATTTACACCACCACAGTAAAGCCATTTCAAAGCGCCGAAGACTCATGGACAACAACCTTGAATTTTAACCCTTTGGTTCGTTTGTCTTTTTTAACTCAAAAAAATATTCGCATCGATAACAGTGTTCGTCTTAAGCTAGAATACTCGGACAGAAGGCCCAAAGAAGAGGTGATCTCTCAAACCAACTGGCCTGCAACAACAGCAAACTTAAAAGACACTTCTTATTATTTCTTGAACACGCCTTGGTTGCCTACTTCTCTTTACAAAGATTATGGGTACAATGTGGCAAATGACTTAACGATTACTTACCCATTTAAAACCAAACGCGGTTTTCAAATGTGGAAGTGGTATATTAAACTTAAAAATGACATCGACTTAAAATTGACTGCGGGATATGAGTATAAGAAGACGATTCGCGAACTCTATGACCCTGATCAAGGCTTCAGTATGCGGAATAAAGAAAGCGGCACAGATGGTGTTTTTAAGCAGTGGACTCTTGAAGGTTCTGAATATACCGCATACAGGCCGTCGGTGACCCTCACAGACCGCACAGTGCCCTTACGCACACATGAATGGTTTATCCGCCCCAACGCGTCATACCAGTTCAATAAAATGGCTTCTGCAAGTGCTTATATCGAATACAGGCAAATTCACGAAAAATTAGATGATGAAACGCCGCACTTACGCCAAATCTTGATGTTTGAAATTGCGTTACTATTAAAGTTTAATTAAGGCTTCATTAAATAAACCATTGCTTGGATAAATTATCAAGGGCTTTTAAGAAAAAAAGCTCAGAAGCGGACTAGAACACTCTATTTTAATAAAAAGGGATATAAAAAGCTTTTTATAAAAGAGGTGTGTTTGTGAATTATAAAAAATCAATAAACAGTCTAATGAGTTTTTTACTGCTGTTTTGTTGTTTTTTGTCATTTCAGCCAGTATACTCACAGAACTCAGAAGATTTGATTTTGTGGTATAATACGGATGCTCAAGATATTTTTACTAACGCTCTTCCGATTGGCAATGGGAATATGGGAGGTATGATTTATGGAGGGGTTGCCAAAGATAAAATTGGACTAAATGAATCCACTGTATGGAGTGACAGTCCAGGAAACAACAATAAAACAGGTGCAGCAAATAACTTGAAGCAGGCAAGAGAACAAATTTTTGCTGGCAATTACACGGGTGCTGACGCCACAGTAAAAAATATGATTGGTGGTGGCACAGCTAGGTATCAACCAGTAGGCAATTTGTATCTAAACTTTGCCGGGCACAAAGCTTCTAATTACTATAGAGAGCTCGATCTTAAAACGGCGATTGCAAAAACTAGGTACACTTTTAACGGAGTCGAATATACCAGAGAATACTTTGCTAGTTACCCGGATAATATAATTGTTATAAGGCTAACTGCTAATCAGTCGGGCAAAATAACTTTTTCGACATCAATGGATACGCCTCATGGTAATAACAGCCGCTCTATATCAGGTAATGATTTATTGATTTTAAATGCACAAGTGAACGCCATTAAATTTCAAAACAGGCTTAAAGTTTCTATTGATGGTGGTAGCATAAGCGCGGCCAATAATACAATTACGGTTACAGGGGCAAACAGTGCCACACTAGTCCTTGCAATACGTAGTAATTTTAATGCTTATAATGACGTTTCTGGAGATCAAGCGTCTCGTGCTACTGCTGTAATTAACAATGTATCAGGAAAATCTTATAGCACCTTGCTTCAAAACCACCTTAAGGACTATCAAGCCCTTTTTAATAGGGTGAATTTAAAATTAGGCACTCCAACTCAGAATAGTACTCAAACTACAGATGTTCGTATTGCTTCGTTTAACGCCTCTAATGACCCCGATTTAGTTAGACTTTATTATCAATTTGGCCGATACCTGATGATATCTAGTTCAAGGGCGGGCAGCCAACCGGCTAATCTTCAGGGCGTGTGGAATAATGAGCTTTACCCATCTTGGGGTAGCAAGTACACCACTAATATCAATCTAGAAATGAATTATTGGATGGCAGAAACGGCAAATTTGGCCGAATGCGCTCGCCCACTTATTGATAAAACTAAAGCCTTGGTATCACAAGGAGAACTTACGGCAAAAGTACACTGGGGAGTTAATGAAGGCTGGGTTCTTCATCACAATACAGACTTGTGGAATCGCACGGCGCCCATAGATGGGGAATGGGGGCATTGGCCTACGGGAGGTGGCTGGCTCTCTTATCATTTATGGGAACATTATTTATTTAATCCCGATCTTGTTTACCTCAATGAAGTATATCCCACCATTAAAGGGGCTGCTAAGTTTTTTCTTAACAGTATGGTAACGGAACCTGTCAGTGGAAAAAACTATTTAGTTACTGTGCCAAGCTCCTCTCCAGAGCTAGATCACAACGGTTTTTGGACTTGTTTTGCCCCAACAATGGATATTCAAATTATTAGAGATGTTTTTAATCTTACTATAAAAGCGACTGAATTATTAGGTGTAGATCCTACATTGCGAGCAGAAATTCAAAGTGCTCTTGGAAAATTACCGCCTCATAAAGTGGGAAAACACGGGCAGTTACAAGAGTGGTTTGATGATTGGGATAACCCCAATAGTAATCATCGACATGTGTCTCATTTATACGGTCTTTTTCCTAGCAATCAAATTTCTCTTGCTGAAACCCCGAGTTTAGCAGAGGCAGCTAAAAAAACGTTAACTCAACGCGGAGATTTGGCCACGGGTTGGTCTCTTGCTTGGAAAATCAATCTTTGGGCTCGCTTGGGAGATGGTAATCATGCTTACAAATTGGTGCAATTACTACTGACGCCAGAAAGGACTTATAAAAATCTGTTTGATGCTCACCCTCCTTTTCAAATTGATGGGAATTTTGGAGCCGTTTCTGGAATTAATGAAATGCTCTTGCAGAGTCAAAATGGGGAGATTTCTTTATTACCAGCCCTACCATCAATTTGGTCAACAGGACATATTAATGGCATTCGAGCAAGAGGCGCTTTTGAAGTGGATTCATTAGCTTGGGTCGATGGAAAATTAGCCTATCTATCTATAATATCCCATAATGGGGGAAGCTTAAAGCTGCGCTATAAGGATATAGTTAAAGTCTATGAGACAAGTATTGGTGAAGTCCTTGTATTAGATGAAACCTTAAATTTAGTTAGCCAAATAGTAAAGTCGACCTCGATTCCAGGGCGATTGCAAGCTGAAGATTACTCTTCAATGTTGGGAATACAGAAAGAAGCGGACGAAGAAAACAACTTAAATATTGGTTGGATTAACAGCGGTGATTGGGCTAATTATTTAGTGAATGTTGAGGCAGGAGGCTTTTATAAAGTTCGGGTAAGAGCGGCAAGTGGAGCAGATGTAAACAACATGATTACATTAAAAGATGAGAAAGGCGACAGTATAGGCTCATTAACCGTTAATGCCGAAAAAACCTCTGGTTGGCATGATTGGTATCTCGACTCTACTCTTGTCACTTTAGAAAAAGGAGAGCAAACTCTAAGACTTGATTTTTCTGGCACAAGTGATTTTTTATTTAATATTGATTGGCTAGAGTTTGTCTATGAAAGCATGGGAGTTTTTTCTGCAAAAGAAAAAAATAAAGGCGCGTACTCTATTCATCAATTAGAAAACGCTAATCCTATGTTGTATAAGGTTTTTGTTGAAGCACCAGAAGGAGAAGAGGTAGAACTAAGACTATATACCTTAGCTGGTAAGTTATTACATCAAAAAAACATGCAAAGCAAAGAAGAAACCATAATTCTGCCAAGTAATTTAATAAACCGAGGCGTGTATTTCCTTAATCTCTATAGCAAGGGAAAACTAAAAGCCATAAAAAAAATACATAACAAGTAACAAGAATTATTTTGTAATGAGTTATCAATAAACAAAGGGTCAGCTATGAAAAAACAATTTTTAACAACTTATTTAATCGTTTTAGGCTTAGTAGGTTTTGTCGAAACGCAAGGTGCCGAGTACACTTTAAGAGTGTCGCTTTCCGATAGCATTCGCACTGTAACGCATTGTGCTTCGGGATCGCTTTATGGGATGACCGAAACGCTTCCTTCAAATATTACCGCCCATGTAAAAGCATTAAATCCCAATGTTTTTGTTCAGCCAGCAGTAAGCGGCAATGGCCACCAGCAACCAATTGGCGATGCTTTTAAGGTTGCAGATCGTTTAAAGACAACTACAGGAAAAGTGCAAATTCGCTTGGCGGATATTTTGCCTGGCTGGCCCTATAATTTTGGGACGCAAAGTAGCTGGCTTGCTAGTGTAAAGGCTATCATTGAAAAGAAATTGAATTCTGGACTGACTAATTTTGACGGGTATGAAATTTGGAATGAACCTTATGGAACATGGAAAAATGGAAATGGTGATTTTAACAGTGTCCTTTGGAAACCAACTTACGATTTGATTCGTTCAATGGATCCTGGTGCAAAAATTATTGGCCCCTCTTTTTCTTTTTACAACAGCACTAGGATGTCTGATTTCTTAAAATATTGCAAAACTAACAAATGCCTTCCCGATGTGATTAGTTGGCATCAATGGGGGTCAGAGGGTTTTATAGGTGCTTTTGATAATTATAGGTCATTAGAAAAATCTCTTGATATTCCAAAAAAAGCGATCAGCATAAATGAATACTCTTCAAATACGCATATTTATGAAGGCGCTCCCGGTGTTTCGGTACCTTTTATTGCAAAATTTGAACGGAGTGGTGTTGAAAGCGCTATGATTTCTTGGTGGTTCACTAATTTACCAGGGCGACTAGGCAGTCTCTTAACAGCAAAAAATGAAACTGGCGGTGGTTGGTGGCTTTACAAATGGTATGGTGATATGACTGGTTATATGGCGAAAGTCGTTCCTCCAAATGATAAAAGTGATGGGGTTGATGCTTTTGCTGCCGTTGATCAAAATTTAAGGTATGCGAGTATTGTTCTTGGAGGCAATAATACAGGTACAGTCAATGTTAATATTGATAAAATACCTGCGTTTTTTGGTTCAGAAGTAGAAGTTTTGATAGAAGAAGTGGCTTGGGTTGATAAGGATTCATTTGTAGCTGGGCCCAAAAAAATATCTTCGACAAAGTACGCGATTACAAACAACGCTGTTTCGATTCCGGTTAATGTTACCAATGTGTTTTATGCTTATCGGGTTTATATAACGCCGACAAAAATGATTCCTCAAGAACCTTTTGCAGGCATACACTTAATACCAGGAACTATTGAAGCCGAAAATTATGACCTTGGTGGGCAAGGCAACGCCTATTATGATAACGATACTGAAAATCAAGGCGGGCTTTATCGCGAAGATGGTGTGGACATAGTTCTTAATAATGATAACGGTTATAGTGTGGGTTATACTGAAGTGGGTGAATGGCTTGAGTATACGGTGAACATTAAAAATGAAGGGTTGTATACAGTTGAGGCGAAAGTGTCCTCTGGAAGCGACGCCTCTTCATTTAGGTTATTTATCGATGATACTGCGATTACCGATACGATTAAAGTGGCTAATGGTGGCGATTGGGAAACCTATAGTGTTGTATCGACAAAGACGACAAGACTTCCTCCGGGGCCTCATATTTTAAAATTGGCCATTACGGGAAGCTTTTTCAACATAGACTGGCTTAAGTTTACTGAAGGCACAAATAAGATAAGCCAAAAAAAGAATAGCCTTCAATTAAAGGGAGAGCAGGAGCATCGTATTTATAACCTTAATGGGGTATTAAGGTCAAAAACAGAAACAGGAGTTTTTTTAGTTCGTTCTGCGAATGGATCATTCTCTAAATTAATTGATTTAAAAAAGTAATAAAAGAGGCTTAAAAACTTTAACCAAAAAGGACATCAAAAAACATCATCACTACAAAGCCTGTGATTAAAGAAAAGGTAGCGATGCTTGGGTGCCCTTTACGGTGTGTTTCTGGAATGATTTCGTCGGAGATGATGAATAGCATAGCGCCGCCGGCAAACCCTAAAACAATAGGATAAAAGGTTTGCCCGATCCCGAGGGATAAAACGCCTACAACACCGCCGAGTGGTTCTAGAAGGCCTGTTAATGTGGCGATTAAAAAAGAAAATGTGCGGCTATAGCCCACTGCAAATAAAGCGACAGCTACAGCAAAGCCTTCGGGAATGTTTTGGAGTGCAATGCCAAAAGCTAAGGAAATACCATTAGACATATTGTTGCCAGCAAAACCCACACCAACAGCCATTCCTTCTGGAAAATTGTGGATGGCAATAGCTATTACAAAAAGCCAAATACGTTTAAATCGTAGAGCATCTGTGGGGCTACGTGTTCCTGTTTCAAAATGTTCATGAGGTACAAAGCGATTTAAACTCCACACGAACAAAGCTCCTGTCACAATGCCAAAAATAACAAAACTAACGCCATGGATATCAGAAAAACCAATGCCTTTTGCCGCATCGATGCCCGCTAAAATTAAGCCAAAAAAAGCAGCGGCAAGCATAACACCTGCGGCAAAACTCATAAGAGCGTCTTCTAACTTTTCATTTTTTTTTGGCATCAAAAAGATGCCTAAAGCCCCGATAGTGGTAGCACTGCCAGCAATTAAACTTGCTAAGGCGCCTATCCAAGGGATTGCAGAAAAATCAAAGCCCATCTATAACACCCACTTCGGTCGTTTTTACGAACCCTTTAATTTTGTCGCCGAGTTGTATTTCAACCCAACCATGTTCCACTGAAAGCACATTAAATACGGTCCCTTCAGAAAGAATGTTTAGCGTTTGGCTTCTATCATGAGGAGCACTGGTGACATCAGCAGTGGTCGCTGTCACCACTCCTTTGGTCTCTGTTTCAAATATAAAAATTTTATAGCCTGCACTTAAAGCGAGTGTCCCGAGCAAGAGGGATAAACCAAAAATAATGCCTAAGCAGGCGTTTTTAGCACGAGGAGACTTGCTAAGGACTTTAAATAAACCAATTCCAGCCATGAGCCACGCTAAGACGAGAATGAGGTATAACTGGCTTTTTAAAGGAATGATATGGTGCACAGAGTAAATCCCAGTTAGAATTGGGTTTTCTTCTTCATCGGTTTCTTTAACTTTATCTTTAGTTAACGACTGGGCATACTTAAGGTTATGTAAAATGTCTTTATTATTTGGGCTTAAGCGTAGAGCGGATTCGTAATAAAATATGGAGAACCCAATTTGACCTTGTCTAAAATAGGCATTGCCTAGATTGTAAAGCAAGTCGGGGTGGTGGACGCCTTGGTCTAAGCAGTCCTTCCATAAATCAATCGCTTGTTCATAATTTCCTTCTTGATAGACTTCAAGACCTTTTTTGGCGGTAGTCGTGCAGTCTCCCGCAAAAGAAGGAGAGGAGAAGAGGATTAAAATAAAGATTGTTAGGAGCTTTTTCATTTTAAAACCTCCAGGTCGGTACAAATGGATTTTACTTTTCTCAGGGCTTCTTGGTGGGCTTCGGTGTGAATAGAAGATGGGGCAAATCGCACACTAGAGCATACCTCTAGCCATCCTTCTATTTCTTTGATTTGTTTTTGAGATAGGCCTTCTTTTTGGAGGGCTTCTTTGATTTGTTCGCGCGTCATGCCTTGAAATTCTAAGTTGGTTAAGTCACTTAAAAAACCGATAACCGCTTTTTCTAAAATGGCATAAAATTCTTTAGAGCAGTTTCTTTGCATTGCTTCTTTAGCAAGTAGTAACAGCTCTTTTAAGTTTTTGTTTGCCTTAGACTTTCTCATAAGTGCATTATTGCTAATGTGCTTGCGGTGCCTGCGAATAAAGGTAATCAAGAGTAGGTAAAGGGGAATTGGAACCAACAAAAGAATCCAAAAAGAAATGTTCCTATGAAGTGGAGTTGATTTCACTGAAACGGAGGAGAGTTCATGAATAAAGCGAATGTCTTTACCTAAGGTTTCGATTTCTTGTTTTTGCACGTTTAATGGCGAGTTTGTCTGCGATGCTAAAACGGACTCATCAGAACTTTTTTCTACTAGGACTTCCCAAGGCCCTTGCGATATGGCTTCATAAGACTTCTTGTTAGGGTTAAACCAATTGTAAGTAATGGCGGGTATGGTAAAAACGCCTTTGTTTTTGGGGTACAAAAAAACTTTTATCGTTTTGGCGGTGATGACCTTGCCGTCTCGGGTGTTTTTAGTGGTTGTATTTTCTGGCGGTACGGAACGAAAGTCCGAGAAATCGGGGAGTTTGGGGTCTGTGATAGTCCCTGGTTTGCCATCGCCTCGAATGCTAATGTTTAAGGTAAGGGCCTCTCCAACGCTTAATTCCGTTTTGTCAAAGTCAGCTTTAAAGGAGTAATTGCCAACCATTCCAGTAAAATCTTTAGGACGAAGAACATTTGGTAATGGTAATACTTTTAATGTAATTGGGCTAGAGCGCGCTTCCGCTTCTATAGATTCTTGTGACATCGTCTTAAATGACGATGAAAAACCACCAAACGATTGGTTCTTTTCAACAATTTTTGGTGCCCCACGTTTAGTGTATTTTATTTGGATTGGGGTAATCGTTAGATCGCCGGACTTCATTGGGGCAAGCCAAGCAAAGCGTGCTGAACCTTCCATATCGGTTCTAGAACCCGGCACAGGTTGAATTTTAAGACCCTTTAGGTCGGATCGATGAACAATAAAATCGTGGCCGATATCGGTACCCGTAAAGGCGATGTTCCCCTCGAAATGTTCAAAGGTCTTTAATGAAAGCTGAAGAGAAAGTTGCTCGCCTTCGTAGACCGTTCTTTTACTAGGAGTTAAAGAAACCGTGAGAGCCTCGTCGTCAAAAGACTTTTTGATTTCAATGGGAATCCGGCTCGCTAGTTCGTATTCTTTGTCGCCTAGTTTCCATGAAAGCGGTCCAACACTAAAGGACCCGGTTTTGTTGGGGGCAGTGAGTTTAAAAATGTATTTACGAACGCGAACACTTGGCCCGAAAAAACTATTTATACGGCTATCAGCACTGTCTAAAGAGTTAAAAACAAATTGATCGCGCATCATTAGGCGTGGCGTTTCTCGTGGCTCGTTAAGCTCTTGAATAGGAACGACCATCCGGATTTCAAAAGAGGACCCCGCTTCGATTCGATCTTTATCAAACTCAATAGAGACTCTAGCGCCCGCAGAGATGGTAAATAGAAGTAAAAAAAGTAAAAATCGTTTCATAGTATTCAAATTTACGAAGTTTTAATGGTTTAGACCGCTTTAATAATATCAAAAAAAGTAAAATGTTCGTCAAGACTAAGCAATTAATCAAAGTTTAATGACCTATAATAAGGAGTAAAGCCCGCTTTTTTAATAAAAGTCTCTGCTTCTTTGATTGTTTTCAGCCCTTGAGATTCCAACACATTCTCCTCGATTACAATGCTATTGATATCGTCTGCGCCGCTGTGGAGGCCAAGTTCACCCAGTGCTGGCCCCATGCCAAGCAGAGAAACTTCAATGTGAGAAATGTTATCTAAAAACAAACGACTAAGCGCTATTGTCTTTAAGTATTCCATCCCGGTCACGTGCCGAATAGGGAAGTGAGGCGTTTGTGGTTGAAACGTCCAAGCAACAAAAGTTAAAAAACCGTGTGTTTTATCTTGGGTATTTCGAATAACAGTAAGGTGCTCTGCAATGTCTTCTGGTGTTTCATCGCTGCCAAATACAATATTCGCACTTCCTTTTAACCCTTTCCGATGGCAAAGAGCCATCGTATCGCTCCATTCTTTGGCGCTTAATTTTTTAGGGCTCAATTTTTTACGCATACGATCTGTTAGGATCTCAGCACCAGCGCCCGGTACAGAAGATAATCCCGATTTTTTTAATAAATCCAGCAAGTCGGGAAGTGAGATTCCATTTGATTTAGCAATATAAACGAGCTCTACTGGAGAAAACCCTCGGACACTAACATTTAGTTCTTGAGTGAGCATTTCGAGTACATCGGTGTAATAGTGTAAAGGAATCCCGACGTGTACTCCGCCCTGTAAAAAGACTTGATGAACCCCCATGGCTTTTGCTTCGATTGTTTTTTGGCGCATTTCATCGAGCGTTAGCACAAAGGCTTCTGGGCTATCGGCTTTGCGGCAAAAAGAACAAAATGAACACGTGATCGAGCAAACGTTGGTGTAGTTGATTATACGGTAGGCAGTGTAGCCTACTTTATTTTCGGGGAACTTTTTTTTTCGAATTTGATCGGCGGCAAAGGCCATTTCTGTCCAATCCGCTTCTTTTAATAAGAGGACGGCCTCTTCGGTTGATAGTCGTTCTTCTCGCAACGCTTTTATTAAAATAGGATTCATAGTGGACTTAAATATAGCCTAATAGAAAAAATCTTTTTATCATTGCATTATGGTTTTTGGTGATATAGAATCTTTGTTGAAAAAGCACAGCCAAGTGCAGGTCATAGAGGCCCCCTCTGAAAATGCGGACGCCGTACTTTGGGCTTTTTTAAAAAAGCAAGAGCAATTGTCTGTGGTTTCCGAGCAAATACAGCGCAAAATACAAAGAGCCTTGGCACCGTTTTGGCAACATCGTTTTATTAGTCTAGAAGACACAGAAGCTCCTTTGGTTGGGCATTTCCTATTATCGGCTTCTTTTTTTTTGCAGACGAGTTTAATGATCGAAGACACGCCTTTTCCAAAAACAAATCCTTCTCTTTTACCAGAAGCTCTTCAAGCAGCTTCTCTACCGGCATCGGTTTTGGACCGCACGCTATTGAGCCTTTCCAATGGGGAATTGAGGCGAGTGCTTTTAGCTCGGGTATGGATGGAAAACCCCAAGTGGATTTACTTTAACGATGTATTTGGGGGCTTGGACTCCGAGTACCGCCCTTCTTTAAGAGAGTCTGTTTTAAAAATGGCGCTCTCTGGAGTAAATATGGTAATTCGACTCGCTCGAGAGGAAGAAATATTGCCCAAAATCCCTGTATTTATTTTTAAAGACAATCAATTTAATTTTATAGAAAACGCGTTTGCTAGCGGTGCTCCAGAAAAAACACACCAAGCAAATCCGAGGGCTTCCTTGGATTATAAAATAGAAGTGCTTCACGCTCCAAGTGTTCAAGGGGAAGTGCTTTTCGATTTAAAAAACACACACGTACGTTTTGGAAAAACCGACATTATTAAAGAGTTAAACTGGCGGGTTTGTGCGGGGGAGCATTGGGCAATAATGGGGGCGAATGGGGCGGGAAAAAGCACCTTGCTCGCCATGCTTTCTGCAGACCACCCTCAAATTTATCGAAATGAAATAATCCTTTTAGGAAAGCGCCCGGGCAAGGGTTTAGATGTTTGGGCGCATAAGGCTAAAATGGGATTCTTTTCTCCAGAAATGGCTTTGCAATACCGAGAAGATTTAAATATACAAGAAGTCCTTTGTACGGGGTATACAACGTCTTTAGGTTTATTTCAAGAACCAGTTTTTGAAGAACGACAAAAAGCGAATCATTGGCTATCAGCACTTGGCTTTAAAAATCCTAAAGCGCCTTTTTCTTCTCTCACTCTCATAGAAAAGCGCTTGATTTTGATTGCTCGCGCGGCCATTCGTCCCCCTTTGGTTTTAATTCTAGATGAACCTACTCAAGGTATGGACGCCGATCACCGGTTCCGGGTATTTGATTTATTGAATTTTTTAGCCCCTACGACTACGATTATTTTGGTCTCGCATTATGAAAGCGAGTGGCCTGCCTGCATGACTCATTTGTTGCGCTTGCCAAAAATAGCAATGCCAGTCTAATTTTACAGGCTATTCCTTAATTCAATTAGAACTTCTTTGGCTTTTTGCTAAGTTTAACACATGAACGAAAAAGAAATATTAAAAGCGCTGGAAGTGATTATCGATCCAGACTTACACCGAAACATCGTCGAACTCGGTTTTGTTCAGAATATGCAAATTTCTGAAGCCGGTGACGTTGCTTTTGACTTAGTGCTAACCACACCAGCCTGCCCTATTAAGGAACGCTTTAAAGCGGATTGTGAAAAAGCAGTCATGGCCTTGGGTGCTAAGTCCGTGACCGTTACTTTATCTGCTAAAAGTGGTCGTGCTAAACCAAATGCTAACTTTGCAGAGGATTCTTTTTTGAAAGAAGTTTCTCACATAGTGGGCGTGGCTTCTGGCAAAGGCGGTGTTGGTAAATCAACAGTAACGGCAAACCTCGCTATGGCACTTAGTCTTTCTGGTGCGAGCGTAGGGATACTAGATGCCGATATTTACGGGCCATCTATGGGCTTAATGTTTGGCATCGAAGAAGCCCCCAAAGTACACGAAGATAAAACGATCTCCCCTGTGCTCGCTAAAGGGGGCATCGAGATCGTTTCGATGAGCATGTTTGCCGATTCAGATAAGGCGACTATTTGGCGCGGACCCATGGTGAGCCAAATGATTCAAAATTTTGTGCATCGCGTGAGATGGGGCAAATTGGATTACCTGCTGATCGACTTTCCTCCTGGAACGGGCGACATACAACTCACCTTGACACAAAGTTGCCCTCTTTCTGGTGCTGTTGTAGTGACCACACCTCAAGAAGTAGCTCTCGCGGACTGTCGCAAGGGGATCGCCATGTTTGATGCTGTCGGCGTGGCCGTGATTGGCATTGTGGAAAACATGAGTTATTTTGTTTGTGACCAATGTGAAAAGAAACACTACATCTTTAGGACGGGAGGCGGTGAGAGTATCACTAAGCTTTACGGCGTTCCTTTACTTGGAAAAGTGCCTTTAGAACCTTCTGTTGCTGAAGCCAGTGATTTGGGTACGCCTGCGGTACTTTCCCATCCTAACAGCGCTTCTGCAGCGGAGTTCGTTAAGATCGCAGAGCAAGTTGTTTGCGCTCTTTCTGTTTTATCGCACCAAAACGAAAAAGTGCTTTCTAATTACAATTACAACTGGAGTGATTTATGATTTTACAACCCGTTAAAATTTCAAAAACTCCAAACAATGAAGTTCGATTTGATTGGAATGACGATTCTTTTTCGGTCATTAATCTTAAAGAATTACGCGCTGCTTGCCCCTGTGCACTTTGTGTCGACGAGCATACTGGCGAGCGAATTTTGGACGTCAAATCGATTCCAGAAGATATTTTGATAGTGAATTTGCGCTCGATGGGCCGTTATGCAGTCGGAATTACGTGGACAGACGGTCATCAGAGTGGAATTTACCCTTACCGACAACTTAAGAATTTGACGGAATCGCCTTAAAAAACCATATTTGGACATGACTTCAAAAATTATTTGAAGCTTTAGAAATATTATAGGAACTTTCTATGAGTGACTTTAACGAATCTCTTTATTTTCGTGACTTAAATAAATACCCTACTTTAACTCCTCAAGAGGAAGTGGTATTGCTTGCGATTATTAAAAAAAATGAATCTGAAGAGATTCGAAAATCAGCGTTACAACGATTGATTCGCGGAAACTTACGATTTGTAGTTAGCGTAGCTAGAAAGTACCAAGGCCGTGGCCTTTCTTTATTGGATTTAATTAACGAAGGCAACCTAGGTCTTTTTAAAGCAGCAAAGCGCTTTGACATGGGAAAAGATGTCAAGTTTATTTCTTATGCGGTATGGTGGATTCGGCAGTCGATACAAAAAGCTCTTTTTGAGCAAGTTGGCTCTGTTCGTATTCCTCCAAATAAACTCGCCCTCGTCAATCGGTTCAAACGCGCGCTCGTTCAAAACAGTGGTGACTATGAAGCTACCATCGCCATTGAAGAATTTGCTTGCTGTGAGCGCGACATCGTTGAAGTCATGGAAAAAATTGTCGATATTTCTCTCGATGCCCCTATCGGGGATGATGGTTCGTCTGGCGATTCGGTAAGCACGTTGATGGATGTGTTAGGTGCCGAAGGAAACCAAGACGACGAACTTGAACGCGAAGAACGCCGGAAATTAATTCAAGAAACCCTTTCCTCTTTGCCTCAACGCGAAGAAGAAATTTTACGAATGTTTTATGGACTTGACTCAGTAGAAGACACCACGCTAAAAGATATTGGCGAGGACTTGAAACTCAGTCGAGAACGCGTTCGTCAAATCAAAAATAAAACCTTGCGCAAATTGCAAAAAAGTAAAGAGAATAAAGATAAATTGGCGGATTTTCTGGAGAGCTGATGCGAGTTCCTTCACAAGTAGCGCGTAAAGCGGCTTATTTTTTCTTGATGCTTATCGGCGGCCTTTTACTTGCGAATTTTGTTTATTTAGGGTACCAAAAATTTGGACCTTCTAAAGTAGTTATAGAGGGAGTTCCTTTTGGGCCTCCAGCGGGCGTTTCAGTGCCCAAGGGCGATGCCCCCGATATGAATGAAGGGCTTGAGCGCTTACCTTTTTCTACTCGAGATGAACTGCGTCGCGCTAACGATTTAATGGCTCATGGCGGACCTAAGCAGGCACAAGAAGTTTTTGACGCCATCATGATCACCTATCCTGATTTTTTTATGGCCGAGTGGGGCGTTCTCAATGCTTTTTGGGAACAAGATTCTCTTTCCTCTAACGCGATATTTCGTCTTGAAAATTTAGTTCAAAGGGTCAAGAAAAATACTTCGAGTCGATCTCTTCATTTGTATGTAGATAGTCGCGAGGCTTATCGTTCAGGTAGTTTTGCTTTGGCATTAGAGCAAGCCCGCGAAGCGAGTGAAAAGGGGGCGGGTTTTTCGGAATTCCATTTATGGTACGCGCGCCTCTTAAAAGAGTCAAAGCGTTTAGCGCAAGCAGTCGATGAAACTCGTTTAGCTATAGGTTTAGCTAAGGGAAGTTCGCAGCAGGGGTATCATTTTCTTGCCAAACTTTATCACGAACAGGGTAATTTAGACAGCTGCACGGCTGTTGTCGAATACGCTTTAACTAAGTACCCCGCCGACGCTAAACTTCTATTACTACAAGGGTACTTAAGCGAATACAATGGTGCATTTGATGTGGCCGAAAAGAAATATCAACGTGCTTTAGCCTTGCGTCCCGATCTGAAAGAAGCGGAAATGGCATTAAGCACTCTAGGCGAGAAATCGCCACCCAATAATATTTCTGGGGCTCGTTTAACACCTCGAGATAGAGCACAAGTCGCCTATGATATTCTAGAGCCTTTAGTGGCGGCTTACCCCGAAAACTTACCTTTGAGAGAGGCATTAGGTCTTGCTTATTTAAAAGGACGTTCTTTTGATCGAGCCAGATTACAATTTGTAGAAATTCAATCTAAAGACCCCGAATACCCCGACATTCAATTGCGCCTGCAAGAAGCCGCTGCCACTTCACAGCGTATAGAAAACAGCGGGGCTTTAACAGAAAGTTTGAACCGAGCGATGGACAGCATACGGACGACAGTCCCAACAAGTAAACATGATTTTAGCACCATGCTTGGTCACTACCTAGTGCGCTATGGGGCTTCACCAAAAGAATTTTTTTCCCAATACGCCGTGATTAACTTTAGAGAAATTGAAAAAAATACTTGGCAAGAATCATTTTACGAACCACCTTATTTGCACCAATACACCGTTTTGTTCGATAAAGCAAATCGTTTTTATGCTGTTCAAGTTGTCGTCACCGATTCTTCGAGGAACTCCAATCATATAGGCTCGGCGCCAGACATATACAACCGATTGCTTAAGCAGAATTCGCGTATTTCGGGGATTGGCATTGGCACAGGCGAAACCGATTGCAGTGGCACCGTCATCGATGCAACTGTTTGGGAAACGATGGATAATTTTGAAATACTCGCGCGTATAGTAGGAAAGCCATCCGAAGTCAGAATGGTGCGACTCGACAAGAAAAACATGCCCGAAAGCATGAAACTCTGCGATTATTTGCCTTATTTGAACCGCTATTGAGGGAGTGTTTTTGTATTTTCCCTTTATGCCAGTTTTTTTTATCCGCTACATGAAGATCGTAATAGTGCTTTTAGTGGCAATCCTTTTTGAGGGTTGCACGTGTTGCGCTTATTTAAATCACATGTTCAATGCCGAGCGGGCATTTAAAGAAGCGGGCGAAATTAGGACGGCGCGTTTAGATAGCATTCCTGGCGATTCTTCTTTACCAATGATTGATGAACGCAAAAAATACGATCGCGTCATTGAAAAAGGCTCTCGCGTTTTAGAACGATTTCCTAAAAATAAAAAGCGCACATCAGAGGCCGTTTTTTTGATTGCTGAATCTTTTAGGCATAAGCAAGAGTGGAATAGCGCCATTACCAAGTACGATGAGTTTGAACGTTATTTTTCTGACCATGACTCAATGCCCACAATTCAATATCAAAGAGCCTATTGTCTCTATCGAAATGGAGAATACAACATTAGCCGTTTTGCCCTGGATCCTGTGTTAGAGGCAGGAAAATCACACCCGTATTATTATGAGGGGCAGAATTTATTATCGCTATTGCAAGAAAAATCAGACCTGCCCAATGAGGCTATTGCCGCTTTAGAAAACATGCTAGCCGACACAATTGGCACCTCGTACATGAGAGGTAAAATACATTTTCGTTTAGCGGGTTTGTATTTTAAAATTGAAAACTGGCCAAAAGCGAGAGAGCATTATTTAGCAAAAGAAATTGGCGAGCTGTTTTGGAGAGAAAAATTAACCTCTGCCACGCAGGCTGCGGAATGCCTTGCTAATCAAAAAGAGTATGTTGCTGCTGCAGAAGAGTACAAAAAATTAATGCCTATTAAAGAGTACGAAGATCAATTATCAGAATTCATTGTGCGTTACGCAGAACTTTTATTGCTAGGTGAAAAAGTAGCCGATGCCCGAATGGCCTTTCAAAAGGCAATTAAAGATTACCCGCGTACAGATTTTTGCGCTAGGAGTTATTTTCATTTAGGTGATATTGAGCAAACAAGAAAGCACAATTACGAGCAAGCACTAGATTATTACGACAGTAGTTTTGTTTGTAGGCCTGGCAGCACTTGGGGTCATGATAGTCGAGAACGTCGAGACGCCTTGAAACGCATGCTTGCCTTGCAAAAGACAAACATGAAAATTGCTTTAGATACCGCTCCAGCAGTACAAAAAAAGTTTTTTGACGCTGAATTTCAAATCGCGGAATTGTTTTTATTTAAACTAGATGAAGTGGATAGTGCTATTTACCGCTTAGATGCAATTATCGAAAAGTCGGACGACACCACTCGCACATTACGAGCTTCTTATGCGCGCGCCTTTATTTTTGATGAATTTAAAAACGATCCCGAAAAAGCCGAAGCTCTTTATAAAGAAATTATTGAAAAATACCCTAATACAGAGTATGCCAAACAAGCGCAAGTCAATTTAGGCATGAAAGTCACTGTTAAGACCAATGAAGACCTTGCTTACGAGCGCTACTTAAAGGCAGAGAGCCTTTGGGTGGCAGCAGAATCCATTCCCCTAGATCAAATGGAAAAAGTAGACACCGCCTATTATCAAGCGATGGTTGCTTACGATCAAGTGCATCGCGAATTTCCAGAAACTCAATCTGGAATACAAGCGCTGTTTATGAAGGGTATTTTTTATCAAATGAATCCAAACGAAAAAGATAGTGCGGCCTTTATCTTTAAAGAGCTTCGAAATAAACACGGTCAAACTCCTTGGGGCAAAGAAGCTGATAAACGATTACAAACTCGTGTGAGCATTAGCGATGACGACATAAAAAAACTGCGCCAACGTATTGAGCAAAATGAACAACACATCGAGCGTCTCTCCAAACAATACTACGAGTCGTTGCAGCCCAAAAAAACAGCAGTACCCACCGAAGAAGTCAAAACAAAAGAAGAAGAAATTTTAGAAAACACGTACAATAGAATGTACGACTTTGAATAATATTACGGTTGGTAGCGGTATTCTACAAAACGAATGTTTTCCATAAAATCGAGATGCGCTTTCTCGTAAGAAAGCCAAGGGTATAAAGGGGCTTCTTTTTTAAGAAGGTCTTCTTGTCCGGGGGCAATTTCTAATAAAAGCAACGCTCCAGGCGCTAAACGCCCTTCAGTTTGTTTTAAAAGTTTGCGAATAAGGGCTAGGCCGTCTTCGCCACCAAACAAAGCAAGAGGAGGGTCAAATAAACGCACTTCTTCTTGAAGCAAGGCTTGCTCTCCAATGGGAATGTAAGGTAGGTTTGCAATCAGAATATTTGGCTTCCATTCTAAAGGAATAGCAGAAAGCAAGTCGCCTTCAAAAAACAAAATGCTTCCTTCCACTTCATTTTTAATAGCATTACTTTTCGCAAGAGCTAAGGCATCGGGAGATACATCACTTGCTAAGACTTGAGCATTAGGAATTTCTTTAGCAAATGCAATGGCAAGTGCCCCAGAGCCAGTGCCAATATCTGCAATGACATCACCTTCTTTTATAGACACAAACTCTTGGACGAGATCGATGATCATTTCCGTTTCTGGCCTAGGAATCAAAGCTCTTTTGTCGCAGCAAATTTCACAACCCCTAAAAGAAGTGTTTCCAATAATGTGCTGTAGGGGTTCTCTTTTAGCTCTTCTTGCGACCAGAGGACGTAAAAAATCTAACTCTTCTTTGGTTAAAGGCCTATCAAAATTCAAGTACAAATCCATGCGCTTCATTTTAAGTCCACAGGCTAAAATATACTGCGCATCTAAACGCGCATCTGGCACATTGTATTTTTTAAAATACGCCGTAGTGGCATTTAAAACTTCAAGAACAGTACTCATACGCTAAACTTTCCTAGCTGCTCTTGCGCATTAGCTATTTGTAGGGCGTCTATAATCTCTTGAATATTGCCGCCCATAATGGCATCTAGGCTGTGTAGCGTTAGGTTAATGCGGTGATCTGTTAAACGACTTTGAGGAAAATTATAAGTCCTGATTTTAGCAGATCGGTCCCCTGTGCCCACCAAAGACTTGCGGTTAGCCGCTTCGTCTTGTTCTTTTTTAGCAATAGCGGCGTCTAATAATTTAGCGCGCAACATGTGCATGGCCTTAGTTCTGTTTTTTAGCTGGCTGCGTTCTTCTTGGCAGCTAACCACCACACCTGTAGGAATATGAGTGAGTCGTACAGCGGAATCTGTTTTATTAATATGCTGTCCACCGGCACCACTCGCTCTAAAAGTATCCATGTGAATGTCGGCGTCCCTAATTTCAACATCGAGTTCATCTGCCTCGGGTAGAATAGCGACAGTTGCCGCCGAAGTGTGCACGCGCCCTTGAGTTTCAGTATCGGGTACGCGTTGCACTCGATGAACACCACTTTCAAATTTAAGCGTACCGTAAACGGAATCGCCTTCCACAAAAAAGACGATTTCTTTAAAGCCGCCAACGGTTCCTTCGGAGGTGTTCAAAATGCTTATTCGCCAACCCATTCGATCGCAATAGCCTCGGTACATTCTAAATAAATCACCGGCAAACAGCGAAGACTCGTCTCCACCAGCACCAGCTCGAATTTCGATAGTGGCGTTTCTAAAATCCCAAGGCTCTTTTGGGACCATCAGAATTTGAAGCTCTTCACTAAGACTTGCAATGTCTTTTTCTAAGGTTTTAACCTCTTCTTTGGCGCATTCGCTAAGTTCAGGGTCAGTATCATAAACTGCTTTTTGCCATTCCACTAAATCGGCTTTCATTTGAAGGAATTGGCGCGCTTTGCTTGTCGCTTTTTCGATTCCTTTAAATGTCTTTCGCAAGCGAGTGTAATTCACTTGATCGGAAATTACTTCTGGGCGGCTTAATTCAGATTCTAATTCTTCGTATTTATGTATGAGTTTTAGGACTTTATCTTTCATCGGGTTTTAATTTAGAAAAATGAAAAACTAATTTTTAAAAATGCAGTGCAATTCAATAGGTGTTTTTAATACAAATTTTTCTCATAAGTACGACGTGCCTCGTCAGGGGGTCTTTTTTAAAGGGCACCCGGGCATCATCACTTTAAATCGCCAATGTGGTTATGAGCAAGCACTACGAGACTTAGATGGATTTGATCGAATTTGGCTTATTTTTCAATTCCATCAAAATCAAGGTTGGAGGCCCACTGCCCGTCCTCCTATACCTCCCGTAGGTCAAGATAGAGTAGGTGTTTTTGCTTCCAGAAGTCCTTACCGTCCTAACTCGTTGGGACTAAGCTGTGTACGCCTTTTGAAAGTCAATGGTCTTGAAGTGCATGTTGATGAGTGTGATTTACTAGATGAAACGCCGATTTTAGACATAAAACCCTATATTCCTAAAGTCGACGCTTTTCCAGAGGCCTTGGCTGGTTGGGTTGACCGTCAAGAGCCTGTTTTGTGGCAAGTTTCTTCTAGTCCTTTTTTTCAAATGCAAAGCGACTGGGTATTAAAGCACTTATTATGGGATTTGCAAGCCTTTGCTCAAGTCCAGCTTGGCAGCAATCCTTTTGACGATACTCGCAAAAGGATAAAAATTCAAAATCCAGAGGTTTTTGAAGCCCTGCTCTCATATCGCACATTTCGAATTTTATTTAGTTACGAGGCAAATACAAAAAAAATACGTTTAATTCGCATTTTAAGCGCATATAGCGAAGCGGACTTGAAAATCGTAGAAGATCGTTATGTTGATAAAGAAATGCACCGTCGCTTTAATCAAGAATTTGATGACAAAAAATGTCATAATCTGGTTTAAATAGGACCTTTCAGTCTGGTCTGGTTTAGTTCGCCCTTCTGAAAAATCTGTAAATTATATATTTATGTAATAAATACTAAAGGTCTTATTACATGAGTTTTGTTCATCTTCAAACGCATTCGGAATTTTCGTTATTACGCTCTTCTTGTCGTATTGGGGAGTTGCTGTCCGAGGCGGTTAA
>DUVD01000124.1 GCA_012841225.1 Fibrobacter sp. | reverse complement strand
TTTGCAGGCATTGGGCATTTTGATGAAATGGAACGCTATTTCCGCTACATAGAAAACATCGTCTCAAGTGCCGGCAATGATATTTCTCCCTTATACACCCTCACAGGAAAACCCGTCCCCGATGAGCGAATTCCAAACTGGGAAGGCTATTTAGGCAATGGCCCGGTGCGCCTTGGAAATGGTGCTAATACTCAATTACAATTTGATGTTTATGGTCAAATGCTCACCTCTATTTTGCCACTTTATGTAGATAGACGTTTACTTTCTCATCGAGAAAATCCAGATTTAGAATTCATTAGGCATTTATTGCGACTAATGAAACAAAATTTTGATACACCCGATGCAGGACTATGGGAATTTCGCCAGCTAAGGCAATCACACGCCTATACTTATTTATTTCATTGGGCTGGGGCAAACGCCGCCATCACCGCCGCCCGCAAGTACGATGATACCGAATTATGGAATAGCGCTAAAGAACTTGAACAAATGGCAAGAAAGCGTTTAGAAGAATGCTACGTTCCAGAACTCGGGCGTTATGGCCAAGCAATTGGCTCGCCTGTTGCCGATGCGAGCACACTACAACTCATTTCTACTGGGTACTTAAGAAACAACCCAGAACGAGCACTCGCCCACGTGCGCTCCCTAGAAAAAGAACTCTCGGCCCCAGGGAGCTTGTTTTTTCGTTATAAAAATAAAGATGATTTTGGTATGCCCGATAACACCTTCTTAATCACTGCATTTTGGAGAGTGGAAGCGCTCGCCTGTGTGGGGCAAATAGACGAAGCTTTTGAGCATTTGGAAAACCTAATCTCTTATTCTAATCACTTAAATTTATTTAGTGAAGATGTGTCACTTGATGGAGGCCAATGGGGAAACTTTCCTCAGACTTATAGCCATGTAGGGCTAATGAACGCTGTTGCAAGAATCGCCTCAAAGCAAGATCGACCGTTTTTTCAAGAGGAGTACTATTAATGAATCCAAGTACAGGTCGTTTAGTCGTTATTTCTTACCGATTGCCTTTTCACGTAGAGGAAGGCGCCCTAAAACAAAACTCCGGGGGGCTCGTTTCCGCAATGCTCTCTTATGCCAAAGGGAAGGGCGATGGGTCTACTAGCGTTTGTAAAGAATCGAAAATTCTTTGGCTTGGCGTTTCCGATGACTCTGCAGAAGACTTAGCTAATGCAGATCGAAATGATGATCAAGATTGCTTTGATTTAGTTCCCATTCACTTGGATGAAGAACAACAACAAAGTTTTTATGAAGGGTTCTGTAATAATCTCATTTGGCCTTTGTTTCATTACTTTACGCATTTGGCTGAATTTTCAGCTGATGACTACAATGAATACAAAAGTGCTAATGCCTTAATCGCAACACTCGTGTCTAAGCATTTAAAACCAGGCGATCGCATTTGGATTCACGATTATCACTTTCTTTTGTTGCCAAAAATGCTAAGAGAGCGATTTTCTGAACTCGAGATAGGTTTCTTTTTACATATTCCCTTTCCCTCTTACGAAATATTTCGATTGCTACCGCGCTCTTGGAGAAACGAACTTCTGTTGGGTATGCTAGGCTCCGATTTACTTGGATTTCATACCTTTGACTACATTCAACATTTTTCTCAATGCGTGATTCGCATGGTGGGCGGCCAGGCCACTGGTAGTTGGCTTACCACAGAAGAGGGTTCAACCAGAATAGAGGCCTTTCCCATTGGAATAGATGCCCATGCTTTTGCACAAGATCGTTTTTCTGCCGATGTCGAAAAAGAAAAAGAAGTCGTTTTAGAAGCAATTGATAATAGGGCATTGATCTTCTCTGTAGATCGCCTCGATTACACTAAAGGGCTTTCCGCACGATTAGTCGCCATTGAAAAGTTTTTCTTAAAATACCCCGAATGGAAAAACAAAGTGGTCTTTAACATGGTCGTCGTTCCCTCACGAGATACCATTTCTAGCTATAGAGAAATGAAGCTCGAAATTGAAGCTAACGTAGGAAGAATCAACGGGCTTATGGGTACGCTAGACTGGCGACCTGTAGTTTACCAATACCGACACCTAAAGCGTGAAGAGATGATCGCTCTTTATAGCTTATCTAACGTTGCCTTAATTACACCCCTTCGCGATGGCATGAACCTAGTGGCAAAAGAATTTGTAGCAAGTCAACCTCCCGAAGATCCTGGTGTTCTTATACTCAGTGAAATGGCGGGCACTGCGGCAGAACTTAGAGAAGCTCTCACCATTAATCCCAACGATAATGACGAAATTGCAGACACTTTAAAAATCGCTTTAGAAATGCCCCTCAAAGACAAAAAAGCCCTTTGGACTAAGCTCCAAGACCGCGTGCACTCTTATGATGTGTTTGCATGGGCTTCTGATTTTTTACACTCCCTTTCAATTTCAGCAAATATTCGAAAAGGAAAAAGGACAACACCTTTGATCGACAAAGAAATTAAAACTATACAAGAAAGTTATGTTGCTTCTACTAAAAGAGCACTTTTACTCGACTACGACGGCACGCTCGTCCCCTTCCATAGAGATCCAGAAAAAGCCGTGCCAAGTCCTCAAGTCCACGAGATTTTATCTAGACTTTGCGCCGACCCTAAAAATGAAATTGCCATTGTTTCTGGTCGTAACCGTTCATTTTTAGAGCGTTGGTTTGGCGATTTACACCTTCATCTAGTGGCTGAACATGGCGCGAGCCAAAGGCTTATTGGAGAAGAATGGGAAGATATTTGGGATGAATCCGATGATTGGAAAATTCCGTTTCGAGAAATCATGTTCGCTTTTGTACAGCGATGTCCAGGCACTTTTATTGAAAATAAAAGAGCGAGCTTAGTTTGGCACTATCGCAACGCGGATCCTCTTTTTGGAGGAAAAATAGCCAAAAAATTAATGGAAAGCTTAAACGGCGCCCTAGACAAACCTGATGAATTTTGCGTACTCGACGGGAATCATATTGTAGAGGTACGCCCAAAATTAGTGGATAAAGGAAACGCCGCTTTACGAGTGTTCAAAGAATTCAAACACCCATTCATCTTGGCTATTGGTGATGACCGTACCGACGAAGATTTATTCTCTGTTTTACCCGAAAATGCTTACGGCGTAAAAGTCGGTAAGGGTAGCACCCAAGCAAAATACAAACTCCGAGACCCAAGCGAAGTCGTTCGGCTTTTGGAATACTTAGCAGCACCTCAAGGGAACTGGATTATTTAAGACTAGCTGATCAGCAAGAGCCGTTGCAATCATCGATTTCATCGGCTTCTTCGGTTTCTTTGATAACGCAAACGTGCCATTCACCGCCTTCACGAACACCCCAAAAATCGACAGTGGCATCGGCAGAGCTGCACCTATCACAGATTTGATTTAAAGCTAATTCTTGTACACCATCCACATCCACGATTTTAACAGTACGCTTTTCACAAAGGCTTTGTTCTACGGCTTCTGCGGCGTTTATTTTTTTATTTTCTTTAGACATTTTATTTATCCTTTCGAGATGCCCTTGCACATATACAAAAGCATTAGTTCAACTGTTTAACTTACGAGTGGCTTTTAAATAAAAAAAACAACTTTCTGTAAAAATAGAAAAAAGACACGATTTAATAAGATAATAATATATTATTAAAAGACAACTATGGAGGACTTATGGTTTTAAAAAATAAAGTAGCAATTGTGACAGGCGCTAGCGCTGGTATGGGAAACGACATCGCTTATCAATTTGCAATGGAAGGGGCTAAAGTTTTTGCCGTGGCTAGGCGGATGGATCGCTTAGAGCACCTTGCAGAAAAGGCAAAAAAACATGGCGGTGAAATAATCCCATTCCAAGCGGATATGTCCATTCAAAAAGAAACAGAAAACATGGTTATAGAAGCCATTAAACGCCTTGGTAAAATAGATATTTTAGTCAACAATGCCGGTATTATGGATGATTTTAGCCCCGTTGGTGACGTAAGCGACGA
>DUVD01000123.1 GCA_012841225.1 Fibrobacter sp. | reverse complement strand
TTGCTTCTCCTAGAAATGTAGAGCCTAATATTGCTGAAATTGAAGGTGTAACTCTATTTCATATAGATGACTTAAAGTGCGTTGTCGAAAACAATAGAGAGCTGCGGAAACTCGCCTCCGAAAAAGCGCGAGTTTTTATTGAAGAAGCTGCTATGGATTTTACGGAGTGGTTTTATTCTCAGAGCTTAACACCTCTTTTTATCCAAATGCAAGAATACCACGAAAAAACGGGTACCCAGTTATTAAAAAAATGGAAAAAGAAGGTCTCTTGCGAAGAGTACTGCAATTTAAAGCGTTTTGAAGAAGAACTACGAAAAAAAATATTACATGCTCCTTTTGAAACATTAAAATCGATGAGTGTGGCGGGTATGGGATTAGAAAGCCAATTAATTCTCGAAAAAATATATTCTGTAAATACACCAAAAGAGAAGAGGGAGCCAGATGCTTAATTCAGTTATTCGCTTAGGGACTCGTACTAGCCCTTTGGCTATGGCTCAAACCACTCTAACGGCAAAGGCTTTGGCAGCAGTTTTTCCAGGCTTGCAGGTTGAAATTAAACCCATAGCGACTCGAGGTGACAAAGATAAAGTGCGCTCTTTGGTGAGTTTTGCTGGAGCAGGTGTTTTTGTCAAAGAGCTAGAAGAGGCCCTTTTAGAAGATGAAATTGATGTGGCTGTGCACTCGTTAAAAGATGTCCCCTCGGAGATGGATTCTCGCTTAGTTTTGGCAGGTTTTTTGAAACGAGCTAATCCGCACGATGTTTTAGTGGCAAAAAAGCACACCTTAAAGACCTTGCCTCAAGGGGCTAAAATAGGAACGGGTTCGCCTCGTCGTATTTTGCAGTTGCGCGAGCATCGCCCAGACTTGTCATTTACGGATTTACGTGGCAATTTAGCCTCTAGAATTGCTAAAGTAGAAAATGGAGAGCTAGATGGGATTCTTTTGGGAGCCGCTGGCCTTGAACGTCTTGGTTTGCTCGGAGCCGCTTCTGAAACGTTTTCTCCAGAAGTCTTAACGCCGGCAATTGGGCAAGGTATTGTTGGTTTGCAGTGTTTAAAAAAACGAGAAGAGACTTGTTCTATTTTAGAAAAAATATCGGATCCTTTTTCGGCAAAAGCGGCTAAATTTGAGCGTGCTTGGATGGTCTTTTTAGGAGGCGGCTGCCGCGCTCCGATGGCTGGTTTTTTAGCCCCTTATGGTGAGGCCGGCGCCATTTTTTACGCCTATTTAGCTGATCCAATTTCAAAAAAATACCATAGAGAAAAGTACGTTAAAACAGATGGTGTTTTTGATGAACGCCAATTCGAAACTTTTGGAGCTGATTTCATAAAAAAATGCAAATCGCTTAGCATTCCACTGCCAAAAGAAGTGGACTCTCATGCATTAATGCAATTTTGGGGAGCCATTTGACTTTACTTATCGATACGCGCATGGATGCGCCACCTATGGATTGGATCAAAGAACAGCGTTCTTGCGGTTTTGAAGTATTACATTTGCCTGCTTTAGAAATGATTCCCCTTAAAACGAATCTCGACTTGAATGGTGTTGACGTTGTTTTTTTGGCGAGCCCTAGAGCAGCCCGATTGGTTGGATCTGAATTAAAAGGGTTTAGCGGCTCTATCTGGACAGTTGGCAAAACGACTGCCGCGGCATTGCAAAGTTTTAATTTGAAGGTCTCAGAAGTCGGTGGCGGGGAAGGGGCTTTTTTCTTTTTAAATTCGCTTCGAGATTGTTATAATGGAAAGTTACCCGCTTCTGTATTGGCTTGGATTTCTGCCGAAGAGACCGCCGTTGATTTAAGTGAAATCGCTGCCGAGTTTCAAGTGAAGGTACACCATTTTCCGGTGTACCGCAGTATTTTTAAAAAATATGACCCTTTGCTTAAAAACACCTTACCAAAGGCTAAAACTTGGCTTTTTTACTCAGGGCGCGCTTTAGATTCATTAGCGTCGTTGATTACAGAAGGGGATATAGTCCAATGCTTTGGCAAAAGCGCAGAACAAAAAAAGAAGGTTCTAAACATAGACTAATTTAGGTAAAAACCTATGGCTAGGTTCAGTTTTGAAGTGAAACCTGGTTCGATATTTAATATCATTAATTGTTCAAAATTGTCGTAGTTTTGACGGTTTAGAGTAGATGTTTGAAGGGCAAGGCCCGTATCGATAAACCAAACAAAAGATTTATATTTAAAAGCAACTCCCATGCTACTTGTTATAGAAGCACCGTAATAAGTTTGATTTTTTTGTGTGCTATTACTGTCAAGTGATTTTGTTCTACCAATAAAAACGTCGGCGTCTAGTTGGAGATAAAATCCTTTTTTATTCTTTTTAGTGTACATTCTAAAGCCTGAGCCCACTTTAAGTTGGTTTATTTTAAAGCTAAAAGAGTATTTATAAGGATCATAGCGGTCATAAAAATAATCATAAGAATTTGCAATTTCTATTTCGTGAGAGACAAAACTAGGTAGAATGAGTAAAGTAAATTTTTCTGATAGTTCCTTTTCTAGAGTGACGTAACCTAAAAAGCTTTTGTTTAAAACGCTGTAAATAAGTGATGTTGGGTGCACATAGATGAGCCATTCGTTTTTAGCTTCGTTAGGGTATGCGATGCTGTTTTGAGGGTAGGTTGGTACTTCTGGCTCGATTACATAAATAGTGTCTGGTGCATTTGTTTGAGAAGGAGCATAGTAAAAAGAATCTTGACTAAGTAAACCGCTCCATCCCCAAGAAAAAAAGAAAAAAGCTAGAAGTAAGAATAATTTTTCGTTTTTCATTTTCCCTGCTGAGTCCAGTATTAGAACTGTTTAAATTTCGTTTGTAAATAATTTAATTAAAAAACATTGTTTTTGGCCATTAATTTTTTAAAAATACTTTAATAAAAGACGTTTATTCTAAATTAAGCTCTTTCAGTTTCACTTTAATCAAAGGTATAAACAAAATGGCTAAGCTTTCTATTGAAGATCTCGATCTTAAGGGTAAACGCGTTTTTATTCGAGTCGATTTTAATGTTCCACAAGACAAGGTAACGGGCGAAATAACCAACACAAAGCGTATTGAAGCAGCTCTTCCTACTATTAAATATGTCTTGGATCAAGGTGCCTCTGTTGTTTTAGCAAGCCACCTTGGAAGACCTAACGGGCAGGTTGTGCCTAAGTTTTCACTGGCTCCAGTAGCTATAAAACTCCAGGAATTGATTGGTTTACCGGTTAAATTTCTCTCCGATTGTGTTGGATCAGAAGTAGAAGCCGCTTGCGCCGCTGCTAAACCAGGTGACATTATTCTTCTTGAAAACCTACGTTTTCACATTGAAGAAGAAGGAAAAGCTAAGGACGCCGAAGGCAATAAGATTAAAGCCGATAAAGAAAAAGTGCAAGCATTTCGCGCTTCTTTAACGAATTTAGCCGACGTTTATGTTAATGATGCTTTTGGCACAGCTCACCGTGATCATTCTTCGATGACAGGCGTTCAATTGCCTCAGCGTGCGGCTGGCTTTTTAATGAATAAAGAATTGAAGGCTTTTGACCAGGTTTTAAACAACCCTCCTCGTCCATTTCTCGCTATTCTTGGTGGTGCCAAAGTCGCAGATAAGATCCAATTGATCAATAATTTGCTCGATAATGCCGATGAAATCATCATTGGCGGTGGTATGGCTTTCACTTTTAAGAAAGTGATAGACAACGTTGCTATTGGTAATTCTTTATTTGATGAAGAAGGCGCCAAAATCGTTCCTGATCTTATGAAAAAGGCCGCTGAAAAAGGGAAGAAAATTATATTACCAGTGGATTATATTGCCGCGGATAAGTTTGCTGCGGACGCTCAAACTAAAGCCTGCACCGATGCTGAAGGTATTCCAGAAGGCTGGATGGGGCTAGATGTTGGTCCTGAATCGACAAAGCTCTTTACCGCAGCTATTAAGCGTGCCAAAACCATTATCTGGAATGGTCCTGCAGGCGTGTTTGAATTTCCCGCTTTTGAGGCCGGTACAAAGGCAATGGCAGAAGCCATCGTCGAAGTGACTGCTTCGGGCGCGATTACTGTTATTGGTGGTGGCGATACCGCTACAGCAGCAAAAAAATATGGTGCAGATAAAAAAGTGACCCACACCTCTACTGGTGGCGGCGCTTCTCTTGAACTCTTAGAGGGCAAGGTGTTGCCAGGCGTTGCTGTTCTTACTGAAAAGTAATTTTTAATAGTTGCAATTGCATTTTTCTAGTCCCCGGTTAGTTAATCGGGGACTTTTTAATTTAAAACTTTAAAATGAAAAACAGCGAGCCTGTTCCAATAAAAGCCCAAAGTGCCACGCCTAAAAACATGGGGTGGAACCCAACTTCTTTAAGCATGGCGCGCGAAAGTCCTGCTCCAATTAAAAAGAGTGTTAAAGTAAGACCCCGTCTTGCGAGCTGCGACATGAAACTCGAAAACCCGCTTTCTGCGAGCATAGGAATAAAGGTGTTTGCTATCATGGCGAGTACAAAAAAGAGAATAAACCAAGGGACGTACTTTTTTTTGCTTTCTGCTTTAAAAAACAGACTTGAAATTAAAACAAGAGGGATAATCCAAAGGGCGCGCGTGAGTTTAACCAAGGTTGCAATTTCGAGTGCCTTTTCTCCATAATTTGCTGCAGCGCCAACGACCGAGCTGGTGTCATGAATAGCAATAGCCGCCCAGAGCCCAAATTGCTCTTGCGTTAACCCAAAGAAATGACCTATTGGTGGAAAAATGAAAAGAGCAATAGCGTTTAAAATAAAAACAGTGCCCATGGCCACGGAGATTTGATGACTTTTAGCGCCTGTAACAGGGGCGATAGCAGCTATAGCACTGCCACCGCAAATTGCCGTGCCAGAAGAAACCAAGTAAGCGGTGTTAAACTCTACTTTTAGTAATTTACCAAGGAGTATGCCCAAACACATAGTGCCAACAACCGAGATGATGGTGAAGACCATTCCTTCTTTCCCGGCCTCAAGAGAAGAGTGTAGGTTCATGCCAAAGCCAAGACCAACTACACTAAACTGGAGTAGTTTTTTTGATATAGAGCGACTTTGATTTGGATAAGGATTTTTTATGGTGAATGCAGCGGCAATTCCCATAAAAAGTGCAAGAGGAGGTGAAGCCCAAGGTGTTAGGCAAAACGCAGCTAAAAAAATAAAAATAAACCGAGTTAGAATAGGCATCAATAAAATTTAGTAAACAGAGTTATGTTCAGTGAAAAATAGTTTTTTATAACTGAATCAAAATTTTTTGGTAAGGGTTAGTTTTTATCAACCCATCTTTTTAAAAGGTCCTTTTATCTAACAACGCTCTTCTTTTGTCTGAAAAGCAAGCCTAAATGAAAATATATTTTTAAATTATCAATATGAAAAAAAGCGTCTTGTTATTTGCTCTCGCTTTTGCCTTTTTAGCGTACGCAGCTGAAAAGCCAAAAACGGGTTTGCTATCCTCGGCTTATAAAATTGACTCTACAGAGTTTATCGCTAAAAAGCATATTATGGGAGGGTCGACGGTTTCTCTTTTGCAAGCGGAAACCTCTAATTTGAATATAATGATTGGTGATATTTACGATATGGACGGCTATACCTTTTCAATTGAAGCATTTGGCGGGTATTTTTTGAAAGAGGCGCTAGCGATTGGCTTAAGGGGCGGTTATAATCGCACTAGTCTAGATATTGATTTTGCTCTTCTTGAAGACATCATTGACGTTTCACAACGGCGCAAGTATTTGAATCATGGTTTTTTTCTTCAGCCTTTTTTAAGAAACTACCTTAAATTATTTGATAATCGAAACCTCTATTTTTTTAATGAAACCGGTTTTACTGTAGAGTATTCTTCTGGTGTTTCTCAGACCGACGATGGTGAAAACATGGATAAAGTTTTGATGAACGCTTTAACTTTTGAGTTAGGACTTCGTCCGGGAGTGACGATTTTTATGGTAGAAGGCTTGGCTTTTGAAACCTCTATTAGCTTGCTTGGTTTAAGCTCGACCCTTTCTAAAAAAAATGAAAATAATGTGAAAGAGAGCAAGTTGAATTACAATATCATCAACTTTAAAGTAAATCTCTTGGCGTTAAATTTTTCATTAGTTTATTTTTTCTAATTAGGTTTTGCACTCCTTCGTCGTATTAATATTTGTTTGTTTGAATTAATAAAGAGGTTGTTTATGCGCCAGTTATTATTTTTAATTTTGTCAATCCCAATGCTTTTTATAAGCTGTTCTGTGGATTTTGATGAGTTCGATAAATCGGACTACCGCAACCTGGATTATCTTTCTTTTGAAGGACAGACTGGCTCTACGTCGATTTCTTTTTCTGAAAAACTATTGAAGGTTTCTTTTCCATCTGATATAAAAGATGATTCATTGGTTATAGAGTCTTTAGAAATGAGTTCTTTTTCCAAATTGTATTTAGTTAAGAGCAAGGTGCTTGAGGTGCCCCAGAGTTCCTTAGGAATGGATAGTCTTGCTTCTGAAGTTGATTTAGAAAAAACAGCTTTGAAAGAAGGCTCTAAAATTCGTTTGCCAGAAAGTCGAGAATTTTACTTAGTGGTGGTTTCTGAAAGTGGCCTTAAAACAATATGGACTGTGAAAGTGGAAGTTGAAGGTGATTTGACACCAAATTCTTCATCATCATCAATAACAACATCGTCGTCCTCTTCTTCTATTTCTTCCTCCTCGTTTGTTTCATCCTCTTCTGCTTCGAGTTCGTCTTCATTAGCCCCAAGCAGTTACCCTGTGCCTCAAATTAAAGCGATTCGACTTGGTGGACAATCGGCTCAAATCGATCACGAGGCGGGGCGCATAATTGCCGATAACTTGGCCTTTTTAACAGACTTGACGGCGGTGGTTGTTTCTGAAATTGAGTTTTCTGAAGGAGCGACTTCGGCGGATATTAAAAACGATGGTATTTACGATATGGTGCGCGCTAAGTCTGTAGTTTTATCGACGCCAGATGGACAGTCTAAAAC
>DUVD01000122.1 GCA_012841225.1 Fibrobacter sp. | reverse complement strand
TCAAGGCCTACTAATTTATCCATTTATATTAGCGACTCTCATAAAGACTCAGTTGCTATTATCACAAGTGTTGCCAAGTTTCCATTAACTGCGGATGTTTGGATTCTAGGCACCACAAAACACCCCGTTTTTCGAGGCGACATCACTAGCTCTGGAGATGGATTCTTGGGAATCGAAAAACTGTACGAGTTTGATTTGGATTACTTTAGAATTTCTTGGCCCGATGTGCCTTGGGAAAAAGGCATTTTAGACGTTTCCAGTTCTCAGCAATTGCCCTATTGCAATAAATCAGAAAAAGAAGACGATGAAACTTGCCCCATTAATTTAAACATCATGGGGACCATTACGGCTCCACAAATAATTCCAAGTTCCTCTTGCGGTTATGAGTCTTCCGCTGCTTCGATGTATTATAATATTTTTCTTGGTTGTATTTCTGATGAAAACACTTCCAACATAACTGACTGGAATAAACTAGCGGGCAAAGCGATTGGTAAGGCACTATCCAACACCTTAAATAAAACCCTTGGTGGTGAATATGTTGGCGATATCGATATGAAAATTCAGCTTTTCAATTCGGCTACTGCTACGGAAAGGGATTCTAGTTATTTCCGTGTACCTATTTCTTTAGACCGATGGGTTACAGACTTGAGCATTATTTTTGGCTATACTCAGGATCAAAGTGAAAACCCCACATACGATCAATCTCTTGAACTTGGCATTAACTATATCATTCCCGTTTTTAACAAAAAAGATCCCATTCAATCAGAACACCTTACTCCTAAATTGACGCTAAATAGCGCAGTTGTTTCTAAACAATATGTCACGAATACGGGAACGGCTACTTCGGAAAGCCGATTAGAAAAGAATATCGGTTTTAATTACTCATACCGATTTTGGGCGCCTTGCATTCTTGGGTTTGGGAAGTGTGAGACTCCAAAAACAGATTCTAAAAAAGAGGGGGTGCAATGAAACGCCATTTTTTAATGCTAGTGTTGCTCTCCTTAACCACCTTGTGGGCTACAAATATAGTCAGAAATCCTTGGTATATAGAATTTTCTGATAACTCATTATTCTCCAACTTTCAACTTACCGAACACCTCGACATTCCCTCTGAATTTGGGCAAATGGACACCACTAAGCAAGGTTTCTTAATGAAACTTTCTAAGGAAAGTATTTTAGACCTTTACTTTTCCAGAGGGTATTTTAGTGCGAGCGTCAAATTAGAAATTCAAAGAGAGTTCTACTCTTTAGATAGCGCCCAACGCGGTTATCTTTTTTATATTACAGAAGGTCCTCAATACACCTTAGACTCTGTGTACATATCGATCAAAGACGACCAAACTGAACTTATAATAAACCCAAACAAATTAAGAACCAATAAAAAAGAGCGATATAATCAACAAGCGATTATAGACGATGTAGAATATGTTAAAAGCGTATATCGAAAAGAAGGTTATCTACACACCTCTGTTGATTACAATGAAATTGTTGACACTATTAAGCACTCAGTCTATTTATACATAGATATAAACCCAAGAACACAAGTTCGGATGGGAAGGTTTAAAAGTGTAGCGCTAAAGCCAATCGACAGAACGAGCCAAGACACTCCCCAAGAAGAGGGCTTATCTGATACAGCATGGCTAAATACGCTTTGGCAAATTCCTTCTGGAAACATAATTGACGGCGAACAATTTAGTTCTTTTAAAAACAAACTGTTTTCCACGCAATTATTTACTCAAATAAAATTAGAAGATTCACTTGGTGCCGATGGGTTTTCAGACATTCATCTCCAAGTCATAGAGCGCATTCCTGGGGACGCTAAGTACTCGGTTTTTTTTGAAGAGTATTACGGATTTGGAGCAAGTGCAGGTCTTCGCCATAAAAACTTTTTTGGGGCTTTTCATGAGTTTTCTACTTCTATTTTTGTAGCACAAAATAAACAAGAGGCGGCAATTGCTTATGCCAATCCCCTTTTATTTGGAACAGGTTTAACGTTTATTCCTACTGCTATTCGTTTTGAAGACCGTCTCTCTTTTAATCACGAAGAAACCACTTTACCCGCTTACGCAGATAGCGTGGAAAAACGAATAGAAGTAATTAACCGCGGCGACATCACCTTTGGGCTTTCCCCTAACATCCGCTTTCGAGGCACTTTAGACTCGCGCTTTGTGAACAAGAACAACAATCAACTTTTCAAATTTAAATATGAAAACGCCCTTACTTTTGACTTTACTGACGATTATTTTAATCCCAAACGAGGCATTCGCTTTAGCCCCACTATTGGGATTGGGACTAACTTGCATGGAATTCAAATGATTGGCAGGCCTTACACCTATAGTGAGCTGACAGCAAATCTTTACTTCCCTATTATCGGCACTTTGTTCGGCGCGATCAGCGGCAACGGCGGTATCTTTTTTAATGAAGCATTAGAAGAAGATGCACGGATTTTTTACCAAGGCGGGGCAAGATCTGTACGCAGCTACCGCTTCAGAAGTATTTTTGCTAGTTATGAAAGCATAGAAAACGGCGACACTTTGATCAATACCAGTTTAACACCGCGTTATCTTCGCTTAAGCCAAGAGCTACGATTTAACATCCCCAGTATTTCTTTAAGAAACTGGCAAGTGGTTCAGTTCTGGGACTGGGCCAAAGTAATGGATAAACATAGCGATCTATTTAAAGGTAAGATCTCGGCTAGCCTAGGGTTAGGCCTTCGCTACCACTGGCAATTCTTAACTTTGCGTTTAGACTACGCCTTCAAGAAAGATTTCGGGAATTACTCTCCCGAAAAATATTCTTTCAGTCGCTTTACCTTTGATCTGTCGCAAGCTTTTTAACGAGAAAGCGTTTTATAACGAATTGGTTTTGGGTTTCCAGAATCTTCGCCTAAACGTTTACGGCGATCCGCTTCATATTCGCTCCAGTTGCCTTCAAACCAAACCACTTTAGAGTCGCCTTCAAAAGCCAAAATATGAGTGGCAATGCGGTCTAAGAACCAGCGATCATGCGAAATAATCACAGCACAACCCGCAAAGCGGAGAATGGCTTGTTCTAAGGCCTGCAAGGTTTCCACGTCTAAGTCGTTTGTGGGTTCATCTAAGAAAAGCAAGTTACCCGGCTTTTGAAGATTTTTAGCCATCAAAACACGATTACGCTCGCCGCCAGAGAGAATAGCTAGTTTTTTTTGTTGATCAGCACCCGTCAGGTTGAAAAGACCGCAATAAGCACGACTATTCATTTTTATTTCACCTAGGACGATTTCATCACGACCATCGGCAATGGTTTCCCAAACTGTTTTAGTAGGGTCTAAACTATCACGATCTTGCTCCATCGATATGATTTCGACAGTTTCTCCAATTTTTAATTCTCCGGCATCGGGCTTTTCCATACCGAGAACCATTTTAAACAAGGTGGTTTTACCGGCGCCATTAGGGCCAATTATGCCGACAATACCCGATCGAGGTAAAGTGAAAGAGAGGTCTTCAAATAAAAGTTTCTCACCAAAAGCCTTGCGAAGATCACAGGCTTCAATTACGCGATTACCTAACCGTTGTCCGTTTGGAATATAAATTTGCGCCACTTTGATTTGTTCACGTTGCTCCGCAGCGAGCAGATCTTCATAAGCTTTAAGACGTGCCTTACTCTTTGCTTGCCGCGCTTTAGGACTCTGCTTTACCCACTCTTGCTCTCTAGAAAGTCGTTTTTGGCGATCGGACTCGCCTTTTTCTTCATTTTTCAAACGGTCCAATTTTTGATCGATCCACTGAGCATAATTTCCTTGCCATGGAATGCCACGACCGCGATCAATTTCTAAAATCCAACTAGTGACATTGTCCAAGAAGTAGCGATCATGCGTGACTAAAATGACAGATCCCTTATACTCTTTTAAATGGCGTTCAAGCCATGCAACAGATTCAGCATCTAGATGGTTTGTAGGTTCATCTAAAAGCAGCAAATCCGGCTCTTCTAAAAGAAGACGACATAAGGCGACACGCCTTTTCTCTCCACCAGAAAGGTTAGTCACTGACGACTCTCCTGGAGGGCAACGCAGGGCATCCATCGCAATTTCAATATTTCGCTCGAGGCTCCAAAGGTCTTGGGCATCGATCACGTCTTGAAGTTTCCCCTGTTCTTCTAATAAGCGGGTCATTTCTTCGTCGCTCATCTCTTCCGCAAAGCACATCGATATCTCGTTGTACCTATCTAAGACAGCCTGTTTCTTTTGAACGGCGAGCATGACATTTTCTTTTACCGTTAAGGCGGCATCTAATTGGGGCTCTTGAGGCAAGTAACCTGCCGTGCGACCCGATTCAATCCAAGCTTCACCTTGAAACTCAGTGTCGATACCGGCCATAATGCGAAGTAAAGTCGATTTACCACATCCATTGGGGCCAATAATGCCTATTTTAGCACCATAAAAAAAACTTAAAGAAATATCTTTTAATACTTCTTTATTGGGAGGATAAAGTTTAGTCATGCGATGCATGTAAAAGATAAATTTTTCTGCAGTTTTTTCAGCCATACAAAATTCCTATGAAAATTAAAGACCTGATTACCCTAAAGATAACAAACGTTTTCATAAAAATCATCTTTGTAGATAGTAATGCCTTTTAGTACTAGGTAATTTGAAACAAATCTTTTATATTAAATTAATTAAGAGGCCTAACATGGAAGATCCAAAAAACACGATTAATCAATTTTTAAAAACAAAGCATAATCCTAAAGACGTTAATGCTGCTTTATTTAAAGCAGCAGAAGCCGCCATGTTTGAAGGCTGGACTTATATGGAAGCCACTTTTCAACTCGGCACCAAAGCTCAAGAAGACGGGCTTTCCCAAGAAGAGTCAGAATCGATTATGCGCCGCGCTTTTGCTTCTGAAAAAAGAACAAAGGAACGTGTAGCAGAAAGTGTAGAACAAACACTGCCACCTCAAGCAAGTCCCTCTTCTGCACAAAGGCCTTCCTCCTACGCTCGTGGGATGATTCCTTTAGAACAAGTTCTTGCTATGGGCTTAGACACCCAATCAATTGAACTGCTTCAAAACCATCGCATTGATCCAGAAGCTCTTTCTATTCCATGGCCTTCTACAGATTGGCGTAAAGACTTGGCAAAATTAGTCGAAGTCGCATTTGCACCAGAAGAGACAATAGAATTTAAAATGTCGGACACCCCCGAGACGACCTCAGAAAAGATATCAAATATTGTCAACCAGTCTGACGCCATAAAAAAAATAATGAAAAGCTTAGATAGCCCAGAAGGCGCGCTGATTAGCATCAACGTGGCCGCAGGAGCTCCAGATGCCGCTAACGAAAGTTGGCGCTATCGATACGTTGTCGTCGACAACCCCAAAATGACTTTAGCAAAACAACTTGCTTATTATAAAGCATTAAATCTCCCTTGCATTGCTCTAATCAATACGGGTGCAAACTCCGTACAAGCTTGGGTCAAAATAAACGCAGCAGACTTAGAAGAGTACAACGAGCGAGTTGATTTTTTATTTTCCACCTTAGAAGAACAAGGCTTTCCTGTTAGTTCCTCCAATAAAAATGCGACTCAAATGGTGCGCATGCCAGGCGTTCTGCGAAATGGAAAACAACAGTATTTAATTGGTTTAGAGCAAGGCGCTAAAAACTTTTTAGAATGGAAAGAGTGGGTAGAATATTTTCTAGACGGCAAGCCACTTATTGAACTCGCTAGTGACAGTGAAAAACCGCCGAAAAAAGAAGACCCTCTTATTCAAAACACCCTGCGTGTTGGAGAATTCATGCTTTTAACAGCCCCACAAAAGTCGGGGAAGTCTTTTGCACTAATGGACTTAGCCCTTTCTATCTGCTACGGAGAGGAATGGCTCGGTTCAGGCACCACCACAAACGATGTTTTATTCATTAATTTTGAATTTACAAAAGCGACTTTTCTTAATCGGCTCCACTTGATAGCAAACAAGCGAAACATTCCTGCCACCACTTCTAAACTTGGTTTTCTAAATCTTCGAGGCATGACTTTATCACCATTAGAAATTGCTCAGTTGATCGCTAAAAGAATTGAAGGCGCCAAAAAATTAGAAAATCACGACTACAAGGTCGTCATCATCGACCCAATTGCCTCTGTATTGCATAACCCAAAAGCGATGAGAACAACAGGGCCCTCACATCAAATTTTAATGCAGATGGTCGATACCATTATTGCCCTCACAGGTAGTGCCGTTGTCACGGCAAGCAATACAGAAGAATTTCCTTATTTGGAAACACATGCCGATAGCGTCATTTCATTAAAGCCAATGGAAGGTTCTCCCAATGTTTTCCAAATTCATGGTGCTTTCAGGGAGTTTTCTCCGTTTCTCGCCAAGGAATGTTCTTGGATTTTTCCTAGATTTATAGTCTAAAATGAAAACTACTACTACTGAATCATCATCTGAAAAAAACCAACGCTTACAAGACTGGGTTAAAGAAGAAAAAATCCCCGGTAAAATACAAGCTTGGTTTTCTAAAGAATCCGAAAGCATCCACAGCGACTGGCGCCTTATTCAAGTTAAACGCGGCACTCAGCTTATACTCTCCATCGAACCCCCAGTGGAAGGCATGTTGCCTCCTTTGTTTGTCCAAGAAGCTTACGATCAACTGCATAAAGACCATTTGCAAGTCTTAAAAAAAGCACTTGTGCAAGTTTGGTTTCGCGCGAGCGGCAATGGCACTTTTGCGGCTCTTGTTCAAGCTAATTTGAAAACGGCGGCCACCACAAAAGCATATAAGGTATTCGTTTCTTTTCTTGAAAGGCAGTTTCCAGAAATAATTTCCTGCCACCACATTCAAACACTCCCATTTGCATTTTTTGACCCTTCCGACCGCTCTACTCCAATGCGAATAGATATTAGAAGCAGTTTCGGCAGTGTCTTTTTGCCCATAGGCAATAGCTCATTTTGCTCTCACGTTTTAGACTGGAGTCCTCGTTGCAAGTCCGCCTGGATCGAAATGCCAGAACGGATTAAATCCTTTATTCACCCTAACCCAGACGATCGCTTATTAGAAGTCCATGCAAGTAGCGGTTACTTAGCAGCAAGCCTTGCTCCATTTTTTAAAACAGTTGACACTCTTGAGCCACTCGACTCATCAAAGCAGGCCGCCATTAAAAATGCACATGCACTCGAAAAATCTAATATGACAGTGCATACCGGTCGATTAGAAGAAAAATGGTTGCTTTCTTTTTTTAACCGACCAGAAAATGAAGGAAAGTGGACTATTTTATTTAATCCACCTCAAGGCGAACCTCTCCCCTCCGGAGTCATTGTCACAACGACTAAAATCCAGCCCGAAAGAATTCTTTTGATTTCTTCAAATTTATTTGAAGCCGCAAAAGAGGTAAAACGCTTTCGACGAGAGGGTTATATGTTGCGAAAAACCGTTCCAATGGACTTAGAGCCAGGAAAAAAATCAC
>DUVD01000121.1 GCA_012841225.1 Fibrobacter sp. | reverse complement strand
TATTGTTTATTTTTTAATGTTTCGGTGATTATTGAAAGTGGGTCACACCCGTTCCCATTCCGAACACGGAAGTTAAGCCACTTTTCGCTGATGGTACTTGGTTTTCGAACCTGGAAGAGTAAGTCATCGCCGGATTCATGAAGCCCCTTGCGTAACCGCGAGGGGCTTCTTTTATTTTAAATACTATCTGCGTTGTGCGAACGACGAAAAATAACCACCGGCTGATATAGGAAAGCAACGCACCTGCTAGCGGGGAAAAAATATATCATCGGTCGTTGAATGATGTAACGCTTATGGTTTGCAGTAGCGAAAAGAATAGTTATTTTTACACAATCTTGTTTTTGTAAGAGTTAAGGCTTTATTCCATCGTTTAAATGTTATTTTAATTATTGTTTAGAAAACGAGACTGTTATTTATGTATAAACTAAAACTATCGATCCTACTGTATGTTAAAGAGATATTTTCTCCTTTGAATGTTGTTCCTTTTGAAGAAATTAAGACTTTTGTTAAAGAGTTAAAGCTATTTCTAGATAAAAATTCTGTTCGCGTGTCTTTATATTTGCCAGGTAGTATTTTAGAGGCTATGGTCAAGCATGCTCCACAACAGGTCGCTTGGATGAAGGAGCGCGCTCAAGAAGGTCGTTTGGAGTTATTAGGAGGAGGTTTTTTTGATTCAATGCCTCCTTTTTTTCCTTCTCGCTTACAAGCCTTACAATTAAAAAAACATCGTGATTATGTGACTAAAATTTTTCAGGTGGAGCCTAGCGGCTATTTTAATTCGTCAATGGTTTGGGAAATAGGGATGACGGAATTATTGTCTCAACAAGATTTTAAGTATACCTTGGTGAATGACGATAACCTTCAATTTGCACTGGGTAGGACTACAGCTGTTTCTGGTTGGTTTACGACAGAAGACAAGGGAACAATGATTCGTTTGATTTCTGTTTCTACGAGTTTATCTAGAGCGTTTACAGAAGATTCTTCCTTTTTTGAAGAAGAGGTGCATAAAATCCCTCAAAACGATAAGTGTGTGGTGGCGAGTCTAGAGGTGCCCTTAGCGGACTTAGCTAAAATCCCTGCTTTTTTTGTTTCATTAGAAGAAAAGTTGGCTTTATTTGATCTGCAAACATGGACAGTCTCTCATGTTATAGAACAGCAAATTAGTGAAGGTAAGGTGAATTTGGTGAGCGCCTTAGGGCCAAATTTAGGCTTACCTGCGGGTGCTTATAGTTGTCGTGAACTTTTGATTCGCCGTCCTGAGATTAATTTTTTACATAAGTCACTTCTCGCTATACATCGTTATGCTCTTGAAAAATTACAGGGAAAAGAATTAGAAGCAATAGAAGAAATGCTACTCCCTATAATGGCCCCTGTTTTTTATCGCGATCTTCATGGTGACGAAGGTATCAAAAATCCAGGAGTGCGTTGGAAAGCGCATAAAGATTTAATCGGTGTTGTTTCTGCGTTAGAAAGTATTGAAAACTTTGATGGGCTTCGCATAGAGGTGACGGATTACTTGTTGGACGGACAAAAGCAGGTCTGGGTCAATAATTCTCAAATTTCATTTTTGATAGACCACGCTCGTGGTGCTTTTTTGCGTTCATTAAATTATAAGCCTTCGGGAGTGAATTTAATTAGTGCTATGCGCGATGATGGCGACATTTCTGTTGGATTTATCGATCATTTTTTACCAAATAAAATTAGTTCTGTTTCTGCATTTCAATCGGCAGTGGAAGATCGTCAGGGTGTTTTGACTTTTCCTTCAGATTATGAAGTTAAACGAGAACCTGAGTCCGTTCAACTTTTATTCCATTCTGAACAAGCCTTTGTCACGCCAGAAACACAGCATATTTTTCATGTTGATAAAAGTTATTCGTTGCATTCAAAGCACTCCTCTTTTGACTTGTCTTATCACTTAACCAACTCGACTTACTTGGATTTTAAAGGCTATTTTGGCACTGAATTAGAGCTCGGCATGCGAGGATTTGATCCTAAAACACAACTGATGAAAATTAACGGTAAGAAAATTTCATTAATAGAATCTCTTCCTGTTTTGTACCCAAATGCGGAGTTTTTTGAGTTACAAGATCGTCTTTTGGCTTGGTTTTTACGTTTTGAATTTAGTTGCCCTACTAGGGTGCTGATTTCTCCAATCATGGGGATGAATCAATTTGCTTCTCCCCAAGCAGTTCAAGGGCTCCGAGTGTTTTTCTTTTGGGATCTTGCTTTATCTGCTTTAGAATCCGATTCTTTTGAAATAAAGGTAAAATTGTCCAAACGGAGGGTTTTATTATGAAATCAGATTGGATGGATATTTTAGTTGATGATGCTGGCGATGATGTAGAAATTACTTTGCGCGGTACTTTTGGCTTATTGCAACTCCCTGCAGTCCGTGAAAAAATAGAGATGCTAATCAAAGGTCCTGGCTGTTTTTTCTTTTTGAATCTTGAAAAGGCGCGTTTTATTGATGATGCTTACCTCGACTTGTTTTTGAATGTGTTAAATCGTATTCGAAAACAAAATGCGGTGTTCATTTTAATTTCTTCGCAAGAAGAACACCGGGAATACTTTTCTCGTTATTCTCATATTTTAGAATTATACGACAACAAAAAAATCTTTAGACAATCTGGTATTTTGAAACAGTTAAAGCAAGTTGGGATCAATTACAGCAAGCAAACGGGGCTTCGTTTAAGCCCAGGAGTAGCCATAGCGCTCTTTGTATTGTTGCTCGGCTGGTTCGTTACTTTGTTTTCTATTGTACATTCTCAAAGTCGAAATGCTTTAGAGCAGCAAGCGTTAATAATGAATCTTGAAAATCAGAAAAAACGCTCTGTTCAAGAAATTGAAAAACTGAAATCTTCTTTAGGTTCTTTGCAAAATTTAGGTCTAGTGGTTGATTCTACAACGTCTCATGCCTTTGGCTCTATTCGTGACTGGGTGAGTTATCTTGAATTTTTGGAGAACTCAAGGCGTGAAAATTAGTTTTCGTCTTTCGTCTGGAACGCTATTCTTTTTTTATGCCGCGGCATTTATGCTTTGGGTTGCTTTTGTCGTTGTTTGGATTCAAGATCAAAAGAAATGGGAAGTATTATTGTTTGAAGAGCAAGTCCTTCGCCAAGAACTTTTAGAATTGGAAGAGTACGGTAAGTGGACTTTGGATTATTTGAAAATAGAAAAAGCGCTTGCCTTTTTATCTAAAAATAAAATTTCAGAAGAGAGTCGCTTGGAATTGACAGAACAGATATGGAAAATTTCTAGATCATATAACATTGATCCTTTATTAATTTTAGGAATTGTGGCTCAAGAAAGTCACGGTAATCCAAATGCAGTTGGCCGTATGAGATCAGGACAAGAATCAGGGGCATTCGGTTTGATGCAGATTAAGATAGAAACAGCAAAAAGCATTGGCCGTCGTTTTGGTTATCGTATTGAATCAGCAGATGATTTAATGCAGCCCGATATTAATGTAGTTATTGGGACAGCTTATTTAATGCGTTTAATTGGCAAATATCAAGACTTAAAATACGCCATTATTGCCTACAATATTGGGCCTGGCATGTTGGACCAGCTGTTAAAAAACAATCGACCGCTTCCTACACTTTACTATGAAAGAGTTATTTCTAAATATTGGAACCTAGTTTCGAACTCAAATTTTCTAGATTAATGCTAATGTTATTGCGAATTTTATCATTGCTAGTACTTGCTGTTACTTTTGTTTCAGCAGGTTCTTATGATTGTGTTAGTTTTGTAAAAGAGGCTTTAGCTAAAGATCCTATTGTTACCGAGAGTCGCTATTCAACTACGTTAAAAAAGAGTCAGCTTGACGCATTAAAGGCAGAGGTTATTCTCCCTACTTTTAGTTTTTCAATGATGGTCGGGCCTGCCCCAGGATTAAAAGAATATGTTGATGGAACTGGCGATACCATAGAAGCCTGGAACTTTGCTAAAATGGGGCCGTTCTGGGGTACCCAGATTAAGGCTATTCAGCCATTGAATCTAGGCCAGTATAATGTGGGCAAAAAAGCAATACAAGCGGATATTCGTCAACATGAATTGGGGCTGCTTCAAGGGGAGCATAAAAAAGAAGTTGAGTTTCAATCATACTATTATAACTACCTACTAGCTTTAGAAATGAATCGTTTGGCTAAAGAAGCAAAAAAACAAATTGATGAGGCCTACGACAAGCTCGAAGAGGCTTTAGATAACGATGATCCTAACGTATCGCAAATGGATTTCTTAAAGCTAAAAGCCAATATGTATGTGGTTCAAGAGGCTGTTTCGGATGCGGATCGTGGCTTAAAACAGGTCTTGCTTGCCATTCGTTTTTCATTAAATTTAAATGAGCGAGATTCTTTTTCTTCGACCGATACTATACTAACTGTTCGCACTGAACCATTGCTCTCTTTAGAAGAAATTAAAACAATGACACTGAACTCGCACCCAGAGTTAAAACAATTACAAGCAGGGTTACAGGCAAAGTCTTATCAAATGGATTTGGCGGGGTCTAAGCTTGCCCCTGAGTTTTTTATAATGGCCGAATTTGAATACGTTAAGTCTTGGGCCGGAGACCGCCAGGTCATACAAAAAAATGCCTTTGCTCAAGACGCAGTAAATAAACTTGGAGGCACTTTTGGCATTGGCCTTCGCTATCGCTTAAATTTTTGGAAAGGAATGGAGTCGTTTAAAAAAGCACGCATAGAATATAATTCATTAAGATTAAAAGATCGCTATGCGTTAGATGGCTTACTATTAAAGGTTGAAGAGCAGTATTATAAACTAGAATCCCTGCGTGATAAATTAGAAAGCATAAAAACGAGCCTACGGGCTACGGAAGCTATCTTAAAAGGAGCTGCAATTCAATATGATTTAGACCCCTCCAATGCAGAGAAGCTGCTGTCTGCTTATACACAAAACATTAATTTGAAGAAAAACTATTATTTTGCTATTTGCTCTTACAATATTGAGTTTGCAGAGCTTATTTACAGAATGGGCTTGTCTTTAGAAGATTTTCATACTACTTATATGTTAAAGTAAGGACCCTTTATGACTAAAATACAATTTATAACAGTAACCTTTTTAATCTCAGCATCCTTTTTATTTAGTGCTGAAAATCCCGCTCATGTGGTTAAGAAAAAAGATGTAGAATTACAAACGCTTTTAAAAAAATCATCTTTAAGTAAAAAAGAAAAAGAGCATATTAAAAACTTGTTAAACGAATCTTTCGATTTCAAATTGCTCGCTCAAAAATCTTTAGCTACCTCTATATGGAAAGCTCAAAGTGAAGCGGACTTAGATACTTTTGTAAATCAGTTTCAAAGAATGGTGCGCAATTCTAGTGCCCGTAAATTAGAAATGTACCGTGCCGACTCGACGGTTTATGAAGAAGTCAAGTACAAAGGTAAAGACGAAGCGCGCGTGGTAGCTCACGTTTGGTACAAAGGTAAAGAATCGGTTTTAGAGTATAGAATGTCTTTAGTTGCTGATGCATGGAAAGCGTGGGACTTAGTGATTGACGACTTGTCGACAGCGCGGAATTATAAAGAGCAATTCTCGACGATTTTAAAAACAAAAACCTTTAATGATCTCATCAAAATCATTCGCGATAAAGCAAACGAAACGGAGTAATCTTGATCGGTATTTTTATTATAGCAGGGCTTATTCTATTTGTTGCTCTGCTTCTTTTTTTTCCAGTGAAAATCCGATTCTTTTTCGTTGGTGCCAAAAAAAAAGGGCTTATAGAAATACGATTTTTTAACTGGAAGATTTTTAGTAGTCAAGATAAAGACGAATCTGAAGATGCAGACGAGTCTCCTTTGGAAGACGATGTTAATTCGAATGGAGAAACGCCAGAAGAGATGGGAGCAGAAGTCGAAGAGGTTATTTCGACGAGCAGTAGTGCAGGCTTGACCAAAGAGGACATGGCGACATCAATTGACGATGAACCGGATGGCGTTGCATTTGAAGATAAAGATATAGTGCCCGAATTAGAAACCGTGGCTCTGGATGACATCGTAAAATTTGATGATGTAGAACCTGACGCAGAGCCAGAGATGAGTTCACAGAAAAAAAAACGCGTCCTTTCTGAAAAAGAATTTTTGACTTTAATGTTTAATCCCAAATTAAACGCAATGGTTCTTCGAATGGCTTGGCGTTTGTTAAAGCGTGCATGGCAACTTTTTACAATTCGATTTGAGCACACTGTTGTTCAAGGTATTCGCATGGAGTACGATGAAATGGGATCGGCATCTGCGATAGCGGCACTTCTTTCTTCGCAGGTTCGGTTTTTTGAAAGCTGGGATTTTCAAATGGACTGGCTAAAAGAAAAAGAGCTTGAAATTAAAGGCAGTGTTTTAGTGCGTTTTCGCTTGTTTTTTTTGATGGTTTGGTCTTTGATGGCTTTGGTTTTTGCTGCCCGCGTTTATTGGTGGTATCGTAAAAACAAAAAGATTTTTATTAAAAACTCTTCGATGTTTCGTTTAGTTTTTTGGCGTCGAAAAATTGTAGACCTTTTAGCGGCGGAGGATTAATGCCAGCTTTGACTTTAGAACGTTTAGTTTCTTCTTTAGGTTTTGGTTCGAGAAAAGAATCTCGTTCCCTTATTCGCATGGGGCTTGTCGAAATAAATGGAATAGTACATGATGATCCGTTTATGAAATTAGAGGCTCGTCCGGAATTCATTAATGTTAATAGTGAAAAAATACCGACATTTGAAGACCTGTACTTGATGATGCACAAGCCAGTTGGTGTTGAATGCAGTCATAACCCTCGTTATTATGAAGGTGTATTTTCTTTACTACCCTCCCGTTTCTTAGGTATGAAAATTCGGTCTGTGGGGCGTTTAGATGTAGATTCTTCCGGTCTTTTGCTCTTTTCTAATAAAGGGGATTTCATTCACCATATAGAGAGCCCCAAAAGAGGCGTGTTAAAGCGTTATGAAGTGGCTTTGGCTAGACCGTTAGAAGAAGGCCAAGAAAAGCATTTGCTAGCTGGTGTGATGCTTAATAACGAAAAAAAGCCTGTGTTTGCTCGTTCTTTTAAAAAGCTAGAAGATAAGTTGGTGGAAATTGAAATTGGTGAAGGCCTTTACCATCAAGTTCGTCGGATGATTGCTGCTGTGGGTAACCATGCAGAAGCCTTACGCCGGCTATCAATTGGAGGGGTTTCTTTAGACCCCAATTTAAAACCAAAAGAATGGCGTTACTTAAACGCGGAAGAAATAGAAAGTTTAAGCAATTAAGCTTTAAAGGCTTAAGGCGTTTGGGGTTTCTGCTTCTTGAGAAACTTCGACTTCTGCTTGAAGTGCATCGATAAAATTGACTTTATCTTTGATGTCAGAAGAGAACTTAAACGTAGGGACAAGACGCTCTTGTAAATAAACGGTTTCCCCTGTTCTTGGGTTTCTTGCTGGGCGAGCCTTGCGCATTTTACAAGCAAAAGTGCCAAAACCTCGAAGTTCAATTGTTTTTCCTTCGATTAGTTTTTCTCCAACCAAGCTAAGTGTTTGTTCGACAACAGTTTTTATATTGCTTTGAACAAACCCAGTTGCTTTAGCGATTTCTTGAATAAGATCTTGTTTTGTTATATTTGCCACGCTTAAAATATAGATTCCTGGAAAAAAAAAGAACTACTTTCCATACGAATAAGAGTTTTTTTTGGTTAAATGTTGAGGATATGAGGTGAATAATTGTGGATAGAATGTTGAAAGTAGAAAAGACGTCTTTTTCCTTCGGCTCGTTGTCGGTTTTTCCTAATACGATTTTAAGTCCAATGGCTGGCGTCACTGATCCTCCTTTTAGAAGACTTTGTCGCGATCTCGCTAAAAATCGAATGGGACTTTTGGTTTCTGAGTTTGTGTCCACAGATGGGAGCTCTGACTTTTCTCTAAAAAACCGAAAAGAATTAAAGTTTTATCCCGAGGAAAGGCCTTTTGGTATTCAAATATTTGGCAGAGACCCTGTGCGTATGGCTAAGGCCGCTGGGCTTATTGAAACATTACAGCCCGACTTTATTGAAATTAATGCCGGTTGCCCAGTTCCAAAAGTGGCAGATAAAGGTGGTGGCGCGGGCCTATTGCGCGACTTAGATCGCTTAGCGGCTATTTTACGCGCAGTAAAATCAGAGATAGACTTGCCAATGACTTTAAAGTGCCGAATTGGTTGGGACGAAGAGCATATCAATATTTTTGATACGCTTCGCATTGCAGAAGGTGAGGGTGTAGATTTGCTTACGGTGCACGGTCGAACACGAGTTCAAGGTTATAATGGTTTTGCTGACTGGGATATTATAGGCGAGACGGCGTCACGTGCCAAAATTCCTGTAGTGGGTAATGGAGATATCGTTAGTGTGAACACGGCAAGAGAGAAGCTCGAGAAGTATCCGATTGTGGGGGTTAGTATTGGTCGCGGTGCTCTACACAACCCTTGGCTGTTTGGTCAAATTGCCGATGCGTGGGAAGGGAATCCTTCTCTTGAAATTTCGTTAAAAGAGGCGTTTTCGATTTTTGAAAAGTACTATGGGTATATGCTGGAAGACGGTATTACCGCTTCGGGAGCTTTAGGACGATTAAAACAACTGGCCGCCAGACTCTGCAAAGGACTTTTTCCAGAGAACTTGATTTTTAGGCAGTCTCTACTCACAAGTGAAACACCAATCGCCTTTTTTGAGAAGATAGCGCTTTTTATTGAAGATGATTGTTCTTTAAATACTCAATTTTACCCAGATAGGTTAGTGAACCTAAATGGAAAAAAAGAGAATGAAGTGACTTTTGGGCGTCAGTTTAAGGGCTGATTTTAAGCTTTAATTACAGTGTCTTTAGAGATAACGACTATTCCAGAATCGGTCACGTGGAAAATCCGACGATCGCGCTCTAAATCAAAGCCAACCTCGAAGCCAGCAGGGATGTGGAGGCCTTTTTCAATAATGGCTCGCTGGACTTTTGCTCCTGGCCCAATGGTCACGTTTGGAAACAGAATGGATTCCTTGACAAAAGCTTCTTTTTGAATAGAAGTCCCAGGGCTTAAAACGCTTTTAACTACAGTACCTCCACCAATAATGCAACCCGCCGAGACGATGGAGTCGATCGCTGCGCCTTGATAAGCTGGTGGTTCTTGGTTGCCAAAGAAGCGAGCGGGAGGTTGATTCCAATTGAAAGTCCTGATGGGCCAATAATGATTGTAGAGGTCAAATAAAGGAGTTTCGGAGCAAAGATCCATATTCGCATCAAAAAAGGCATCTAAAGTACCTACATCGCGCCAGTAGCCCTTAGTAGACGCTTGCTCGCCTCGAACGATGTTCGTGTTAAAATCGTACACGTAAACAGGGTGCTCTTTATAAAGAAGCGGGATAATGTGCTTGCCAAAGTCCGTGGCTCCTTGTTTAGAGCCACTAAGCAATTCTCGAACCAAAAACTTGCTTGTAAAGATGTAATTGCCCATGCTAGCGAGGCACCAGCCCGGTTTTCCAGGGATTTCTTTAGGTTCACTGGACTTTTCTTGGAAGCCGATCATGCGGTTGTCTGCATCGACTTCGATAACGCCAAATTCATGTGCTTCGTTAACGGGAACGGGAATGGCGGCAATGGTAAGCAATGCAGCACGGCTTAAATGGAAGTCGATCATTTGATTGATATCCATCTTATAGATGTGATCACCACCAAAAATAGCAACGAGGTCTGGACGTTCATCTGTGATTAAGTTGATGTTTTGAAAAATGGCATCTGAAGTGCCTCGGTACCAGTCTTCTCCAGTGCGCATTTGAGCGGGTACCAAGTCGACGTATTGATCGAGGCTTGTGTTGAAGTTCCAAGCGGCTGAAATGTGCTTATTGAGAGAATCGGATTTAAATTGCGTTAAAACTTTAATTTTAAAAATGCCACTATTGATGAAGTTGTTTAATACAAAATCAATAATTCGATAAGTCCCGCCAAAGTGCACAGCGGGCTTCGCGCGGTCTCGTGTAAGGGGTTGCAAGCGACTTCCTTGGCCGCCGGCCATAACCATGCAAAGGATGTTTTTTTGATGTTCTCTGTAAGACCAACTCATATTTCTTCTATCTCTCTTATTATCTCGGTTTTAACGGCGTTTTGGTCATAATTTATCTTATTTCTAAGGGCTTAGGGTAAGTTTTTTTATAGAAGCTCCTTTTTTTGAAAATCTTCCCTTCAGTAGCCTTTTTTTACGATTAAAATTTGCTAGTTTTAACCCGTTCGAAATAAATCGAAGATATATAGTTAACACATCTAATAGGAGATGAAATGTCCCTAACTAAACATGCCAAATTAAATGCCTGGATCGAAGAAATCCAAGCATTGGTCAAGCCAGAAAATGTGGTTCTTTGTGATGGATCTCAAGCTCAATATGATAAGTTGATGGAAGAGATGGTAGCCTCCGGTCTTGCCACTAAATTGAATCAGGAAAAACTACCTGGTTGTTATCTTTTCCGTTCAGAAGCTTCCGACGTTGCTCGCGTCGAAAACCGCACTTACATCTCTTCTGTAAAAGAAGAAGATGCGGGTCCTACAAATAACTGGATGGCTCCTGCTGAATTAAAAGCAGAGATGACAAAATTATACGAAGGTTGCATGAAGGGTCGCACCATGTATGTGATTCCTTTCTCCATGGGCCCTGTCGGTTCCGATATTGCTAAAATTGGTGTTGAAATCACCGATTCCGCTTACGTTGTTACAAACATGATGATCATGACTCGCGTAGGTAATGCTGTTCTCGACGTTCTCGGTACAGATGGCGAATTTATTCCTTGCCTACATTCTGTTGGTAAGCCTCTTAAAGACGGCGAAAGCGACAACGGCAAATGGCCTTGTGCGCCAATCGAACAAAAGTATATTTCTCATTTTCCTGAAGAACGTACTATTTGGTCTTATGGTTCCGGTTACGGTGGAAACGCCCTTTTAGGCAAGAAGTGCCTTGCTCTTCGCATTGCTAGTGCTGTCGCTCACGAAGAAGGCTGGCTCGCTGAACATATGCTCATTTTGAAAATCACTTCACCAGAAGGCGTATCAAAATACGTTTGCGGTGCCTTCCCTAGTGCTTGTGGTAAAACAAACCTCGCTATGTTGATTCCTACGATTCCAGGTTGGAAAGTGGAAACCATTGGTGATGATATTGCTTGGATGAAGCCAGGTAAAGATGGTCGTCTCTATGCCATCAACCCAGAAGCCGGTTTCTTTGGCGTTGCTCCTGGTACCAACTACCACAGCAACAAAAATGCGATGATCTCTGCCGAAAAAGACACCATTTACACCAACGTTGCTCTAGAAGCTGACGGTACTGTTTGGTGGGAAGACATGGACGGACCTCCTAAGTCTGAACTCATCGACTGGAAGGGCGAAAAATGGAATCTTCCAGCTAGCGGAAAATCTGAAAAGGGTAAAGAAGCTGCTCATCCAAATGCTCGCTTCACTGCTCCAGCAAAAAACTGCCCAGCAATTGCTCCTGAATGGGAAGACCCTAAGGGTGTTCCAGTGGACGCTTTCCTCTTTGGTGGCCGTCGTCCAAGCACCATTCCTTTAGTTCATCAAGCGATGAGCTGGGAACACGGTGTATTCATGGGTTCTATCGTTGGTTCTGAAGTTACCGCTGCTGTGATTTCTGACCAAGTTGGTCAAACTCGTCGTGACCCGTTTGCGATGCTTCCATTCTGTGGTTACCACATGGGTGATTACTTCACTCATTGGATCAAAATGGGTAAAGCTAATCCAGACAAAATGCCAAAGATTTTCTTTGTCAACTGGTTCCGTAAGACTAAGGAAGGCAAGTGGTTATGGCCTGGTTACGGCGAAAACTCTCGCGTCCTCAAATGGGTTTGCGAACGTTGCGACGATAAGGGCGACGCTATCGAAACTCCAATTGGTTTTATGCCTACAACGACCGCTATTGATCGTCCAGAAGGCGTTACCGAAGAAGACATGAAAGAACTTCTCTCCGTCGATAAGGAAGGCTGGCTTGCCGAACTCGCCGACGTCGAAAAGAATCATTATCCTAAGTTTGGTGCTAAGCTCCCTCAGGAACTCAGAGACCAAATCAAGATTATCACGGATCGTTTGTCCAAATAATCTAATTTGATTTTAAGAGTGCTCTAGGTTTTGGCCTGGGGCACTTTTTATTTTTAAATAACTTGTGATTTCTTTCTTGAGATAGCTAAATTTTAAAGTATGAATATTTGTATAGTTCAAATGAATGTGATACCGGGAAAACCGGATCTTAATTTTGAGACAATAAAAAAAGAAGTTAAAAATGCGGTTGCCAATCAAAGTGATTTGGTCGTGTTTCCAGAAATGTGCCTCTCGGGCATTTTGGTTGGGAATTATTTTGAAAATGCTTCTTTTTTGGCGCGTTGTGTGGATTTCGGTAATCAAGTGGTTGCTCTTTCAAACTCGATTGATATTTTATTTGGTAATGTGGCGGTAGAAGCAGGTGTTGGTGATTGCGATCGAGCTCTTCTTTATAATGCGGCTTTTTATGCATCGGGAGGGGCGCTTGAACCATTAGTAGTATGTGAAAAAGTAATCAAGTGTTTTTTACCTAAAATACTTTTGCCTTGTTCTAGGCAATTTGACGAGCGCTATTACTTTTCTGATATGCAAGAGCTTTCTTATTCTTTAAATCAGTCACTAGAGTTATTATTAACCCCTTATACTACCAAAAAAGGCATTCGAATAGGCCTTTCAATTGGCGAGGATATTTTAGCTGCTCCCATGAGCGAGTGCGATCTTTTTATAAATATTTCTTCTATGCCCTACGAAATGGGCAAACAAAAAGAGCGCCATACTATTTTTTCTGGGCATGCCAAGCGCCATAAAATCCCTTTGATTTATGTGAATGCAGTTGGTACACAAAACAACGGTAAGAATATTTATGCTTTTGAAGGGGGGAGTAGCATTTACGATCCTTGCGGAAACCTTGTTTTTGAAGAGTCTGCATTTAAATCATGTACAACGACTGTCGGGTACCAAAATAAAAAAATAAAGGTTGCTAAAGAACAACACGAGTCGCTTAGTGAAATGGCTAAAGTACGTTCAGCTCTAGTGTATATGATTGCTGAAAACTTAAGGCGTTTTGGCATAGAGCGAGTGGTGATTGGCGCTTCTGGAGGCATTGACAGTGCTGTTTGCGCTGCTCTTTATACAGAGGCACTTGGCGCTGATAACGTTTTTTTGGTGAGCATGCCTACATGCTTTAATTCAAGTACTACCCGCCAAGCGGCTAAAGATCTCGCTACTAACTTAGGGACTCCATATTTAGAGGCCCCCATCACAGAATCCTTAGGTGTGTTTTGCAAAAGCCTAGCTTTACTTTCTTTTGATGGCAACAAAACCCCACTAAAAGTAGAGGGCATTAATCATGAAAACTTGCAGGCGCGAACTCGATCCACTATTTTTTTAGCGACCATCGCTTCTGTATTAAACGCTGCTTTTACTTGCAATGGGAACAAAAGTGAAGTCATGGTGGGGTATTGCACCTTGTATGGAGATACCTCTGGTATTTTTTGCGCCATAGGCGATTTATGGAAAACGCAAGTCTACGAGCTTGCTCTCGAAATCAATAGAGAAAAAGTGCTGATTCCTTTAGCTTCTATAGAGGTGCCCGCGAGCGCAGAACTTAGCGAGTTGCAAAACGTTGATGAAGGGAAAGGTGATCCTATAAACTATCAATATCACGATAAGCTTTTTAGTTTTTGGATGGAAAGAAAGGCCCAGTATTCTTTAGCTGATTCGATTGCCGCACTTGTGGACGGTACTTTATTTGAAAAATTAGGTGTTTCCGAATTAGAGTTTCGTTTATGGTTCAAAACAAACGAGGAAGCAGTTAACGATATGACTTATTGGTGGAACCGCTATAAAGGGATTGGTGTTGGTAAAAGAGTTCAAATGCCCCCAATTCTTTCGGTGAGTTGTCGCGCTTTTGGTTTTGACTTACGGGAATCGCAGATATAAACTTCGCAGACACTTCGTTATTCCTCCTTCAGCGTACGATTTGTACGTGATCGGTCGTTTTGCCTCGTTCTGCTCGTTTCTACCTGCGATTCAGGTGTTATAAATTTCGTAGATATTTCGTTATTCCTCCTTCAGCGTACGATTTGTACGCTTTCAGTCGTCTTGCCTCGTTCTGCTCGTTTCTATTTAGAAACCCTAACAACTTGATTGCCTTGAATTGTAAATTTTTCTTTATTGACAAATTGCCATGACTTCAGATCCCGTTCCCTACTAAATTTCCCTGTTTTCATATTAGATTATCAGTGTTTGAAAAAAAATAGTGTATGGGTATTAAAGGAGTGTAAAATGAGAAATCCCGTTTTTTATGTTATGCCTATTGTGCTAACAACTGCCTTATTCACCTCTGTCTTCGCTTATACGGTGGAGGGTACAGTTACAAACAAGGTAGAAGGAAAAGCTGTCGTCAATGCGTCTGTTAGCCTTCTTAAAGAAGGCTAATTCACCAAGACAGACGCTAGTGGTAAATTCATCATACAGGGAGAAGACCTCAGCAGCCTTCAGAGTCAGCAGGGTGGCGGCTTTATCAACATCAGTCAGGGCGTTTTGAGCTATTCCCAAAGTGGCAACGCTCCAGTTCAAGTAAAAGTTTTTGACCTTGTTGGTAATCTCGTTGTGAACCAGACTCTCTACGGTTCTGGCACTTTCGACTTGCGTCAGGGCATTAATGGCAAGGGCACATATTATGCTCGCGTCCGCGTTGGTTCCGCCACGCAGAATATCAAGTTTACCACCGACGGCAACCACAGTTCTTCACGTCATACCGCAGCTGCAAAAGTTGCATTCAAAATCGAAGGCCAAGGCGAAATCTTGCAGGTCGTTGCAGATGGTTTTGACACCTTGAAAGTACCCCTGACAAATCTCGACACGACTCTTATCCTTACCCTTAATCCTAGTGCCCCAAAAGAAGAACAGCTTAAATTTGGCTATGCCTTGAAGAACAGACCTACCCTAAGTAAGGGCTGCGGAATAAATTCCACCTTGAAGGCCACCAGGAACGTTGAAAACGGTCAGCGCTTCGAAATGAAAGTCAATGGCGAAACTCGCCTATTTTACATTACCTTACCGAAGAACTACGATAACAAGAAGCCATACAAGGTACTCTTCGCCATGCACTGCTATGGAAGTAATGCTGAAGATTTCGTGCACCATACTCCAGACTACGATCATCCGACTCCCTATTATGGACAACAGGTTCTCGATAAAGAGAATAATTACATCTTCGTTTCCCCGGATGCTGTTGGTGGCTTGTGGTCCAAGGGAAAGGCCGACCATGATTTCTTCGGTCAGTTGCTGACCCTTCTCGAAAACAACTACTGTATTGATACTAGCCGCGTGTTTCTCACGGGTTTTAGTTACGGCGCCATGTTCTCCAACTCTCTTGCTCACTATTTCCAAGACCGCGTCCGCGCTGTAGCAACCTATGCCGTTGCCGACTATAACATATGGTTACCTCAAGATAACGGAATAAATAAAAATTTACCAATTGCATGGATGAATGTTCATGGCAAGAACGACGGTAGATGCAGTTATGACCGTGCCAAGAACAGTGCTCTTGTGAGAATTCTTAAGCTCAATGGAAAGGCCGACGCTAAGGGCAATTTTACCGATGCTAGTGCAGAAAAGCCTGAAGAAGTCCAAGGCAACACCGGGCACGTCTGCCACGATTTCAAGACCGTCGACCCGCGCTTCCCTGTGAAGTTCTGCAGCTGGCCTGGTGACCACCAATGGACTGCCCACGATACGGGCAATATGTCGATAGGTTGGAACTGGGAGCAAACTTGGGTACCGGAAGAAGTCCATAAATTCCTAGAACAGTTCTAAAAAAAAGCACAGTCAAACTGACATTGTACAATAAAATTGAGCTGCGAAGGAAGGCAAGAGCTGACCTTTGCAGCTTCGTCGAATGGTGCATGGAAAGACAATCAGGTTGGTACTTACGGGTTACGATATCTAATACAAGACAAACTCGATGAAGAATTACTTCCGTTTTGTAAGCACTTCTATTCAACAGAAAAGCCCTCTAAGAGATAGAGGGCTTTTTCTTTGGATTTTATTAATATTATCTGTCGACAGCGCTGCAACCACAGCTGCTTTCGCCCATATCGTCATCATCGCTATCGCAGCCACAGCTGTCGCCGCAACCGCAGCCATCGTCGCAACCGCAATCATCGTCGCCACAGCTTGAGTCTCTGTGTTGATTAAGCGCTTTAAGGTCTTCTTCTGTTGCTTCGCGGACTGAGATGACTTCAATTGCAAAGTTTAAATTTTTGCCGGCTAATTGGTGGTTGGCATCGACAGTGGCGTGTGTTTCGCTTACTTTAACTACAGTTAAAGGCATTGGGCCGGCAGGTGTTTGAGCGTAAAATGACATGCCTGCTTCGACCTTCTCTGCACCCTGGAAAGCGGTAAGAGGTATTTCTTGGACGGCGCTATCGTTGCGTTCGCCGTAGCCTTCAGCTGGGGATACTTTGACGTCGAATTTTTCGCCGGCGCTATGCCCTTCCATGGCTTTTTCAAGACCAGGAACGATCATTCTTTGCCCTTGAATGTATTCTAAGGGTTCACGACCAGCAGAGGAGTCAATCGTGGCTCCTTCGTCGGAGGTGAGGGTGTAATGCATCGAGACGACGGAGTTAGGTGCAATTTTCATAAGATGTCCTTACTGGTAATGAATAAGAGGTAAAAGTTACAAAATAAAATGAATTAATTCTTCTTTTTTCGGTCAATCCAAGAATTTTTATTGAAAAGTTGCCCTTCTGAAACACCGTACTTTTCTTCAATTCCCGCTTGAATTATCGCTTTTTCTACTGAAATGCGGTCAAACAGGGCATCGGCGTACAAAGACACTTTTTTTCGTACGGTTTCTGGGGTGTCGTCTAGCATTTCTAGTCGAAATAGAAATACGCCTTTTCGGCGCAATGAGTGCAATAATTTGAGTGCGGATTGTGGTTTACCAACAAATAAAGTGTTACGGCACTCGGCATCGGACTGAAGAAAGTGGAGTTCCCCTTTATGATCTATAATTTTTACTTGGTGCGCACTACATACTTTTTCACATTCAGGAAATCTTCTTCCTTTGCTAAGCAAGGCAGCGAAGAGGCAGTGTTGAGTGTGAAATGCCGGTATATATTGGTGTAAGGCAATTTCAAAACGAGAGGCATCCGAGGCGTCTATTAAATCAAAAAGTTGGGTGCTGTTGAGATCCCAAGAAGGATGAAGAGAGGAAAGGCCTTGTTCAAAAAACCAGTCGGCGCTTAGGGTGTTAGTTGCGTTTAAGCTGTAGTCGCCAGTAAGAGTAATCCCCGAGTCTTGAAGAGCAAAAAAGGCACCCAGGTTTCGGATAAGGACAAAATCGGGCGTCCATTGTAAAATTCGCTTGAGGTAATGGTTTTCTCCGGGTTGGTGGATTTTTAAAGTGGCTATGCCCGTTTGAAAACCGAGTTCTTTTGCCCTCTGTAGCGGTAAATCGTAGTCTACGCCCCAATCAAAATCCATGATCACTCGCTGCACAGAAAGCCCTTCTAATGCTTCAAGTTGATTTGGGTTTCTAATAAGAACGCTTAATTCTGGGGCTTGTTTGTCTGTTTTTTTATGGTGCTCTGCTTTGACTTCTTCAAGAAGAGAGACGATTGGCTTATTAGAGGGCAGTACTTGAAGCCGCTTGAGCCTTAGGTCATTAAATTTTTTAACGGCGTCCTGCTTTAGGCCCCGCACCATTTTTTCTTGAACAAAAGCCTCTTCGTCGATGTTTAGGTTAATCGATTCCGCTACATAAGGGGTTGAGGATAACGCGCTCAATTCTTTTTCTAATCGAGAGGAAAGATCGAGGCCCTTCTTTTGCGCTATTTCAACAAGAGAACCTTCAACCTGTATCGATTTAGAAGAGGAGTCTGAAAACTGCAGGCGAAGCGCTTTGCCGACATTGGCGTCGAGCCTGACTTGAATGGGAATTCGCTTTTCGCTTTGGCGCTCTGTAAATGTTTTTCGCAGCTCTTTTTCTAAACTTGGCGAGTCGTTTCGGTAGGCTTTTGAATTTGGTTTAATGTTAAAGGCTTTAAAATGATTGGCAAACTCGAGCCTGACAAGTCCATTTTTTTCTTTTTCAGCAAGGTATAGGCGGCCACCGTTTTGATTTTGCGCTTCTTCAAAAAGGATTCCATCTCCTGGAGAAGGGACGATTAGGCTTTTGACCCATACGGTAGAATCGGCTGTTTTTTTTACTAATCCTAAAAATTCACCGTGATGGTTTGAAAACCCTCCATCCACAAGCGTTTGATGATCTATACCCTTAAACCAGCCAGAGGATAAACCTCGAGAAAACAAAACTTCTAAGGCGTTTTTTTGTTTGGAGGAAATCGTGTGTGAGTCTATTTGGGCGCGGTAAGCTTGAGCAGCGGCGGCCACATACTCAGGGCTTTTTAATCGCCCTTCTACCTTAAATGAAGCGACCCCTATTTTTAACAGGTCTTCGATAAAGTCGATTCCACATAGGTCATAAGGGCTAAAAAGATAGGGGGTGTCTTGAAGTGGTTTTTCTATATCATCGATC
>DUVD01000120.1 GCA_012841225.1 Fibrobacter sp. | reverse complement strand
ACCAATATATATGACAAAGAAGGCAACATTTCTCACGAATACTTTGTGGAAAGAAGAGAATGGACTCCTTTTGATTCAATTCCTCCAATGGCAATTAACGCCGTGATGGCTACTGAAGACAGGAAATTCTATTCACATTGGGGGATGAATATCTGGGCGATCCCAAGTGCGGTAGTGGAGAGTGCTTTTAAGGGAAGCAAATTAAGAGGTGCTTCCACTTTGAGCCAGCAACTAGCCAAGCTTTTGTTTTTAAGCCCTGAACGCAAAATATCAAGAAAAATTAAAGAGCTAATGACGGCTATTCGAATTGAAGGGACTTATACTAAAAAAGAAATTCTAGAGTTTTACATGAATGAGGTTTATCTTGGTGGAGGCAACTACGGGTTCCAAGCGGCTGGGAAATTTTATTTTGGAAAACCGTTAGATAGCTTATCCGTACTGGAGTACGCCGTTCTCGCTGGGATGCTTCAACGCCCCGAAGCGTATAGACCAGATAAACACCCAGAACTCTCTTTGTCTCGCCGCAATACCGTTCTTTATGCCCTCATGAGCAGTGGTTATCTTACTAAAAATGAATACAGAAATCTGATTCAAGAGCCACTAAAAACAGTTGAAAGAAAAGATGATTCCAAAGCGGGTTTGTATTTTTATGAAGAAATCCGAAAATATATGGAAAAAAAATATGGCGAAAATTCTTTATACGCCGATGGCATTGCGGTATATAGTACCATCGATCCCGAGATCCAAGCCTTTGCAGAACAAGCCGCTATTAAGCAAATTGAAAGCGTTCGACGCCGAATCAAAAGAAGGAGTAGTCGTCGCTTAGGGCTTGCAAGTAAGTATAAAATGCCAGAAGATCAGGTTATTGCTAATTTCGATAGCGTCTACGCCTTGTTTAAAGTTGATTTTCTCGCCAATGATACCGTTAGTGATTTAACAAAAAGACGTTTTCCCGATAGCCTTTTATATCATCACGCCGAAGTGGCCGCTATTTTAATTGAAAATGAAACTGGGGCTATCCGCGCTATGGTGGGCGGTAGTGATTTTAATGAATCTAAATGGAACAGGACGGTACAGTCATTACGCCAACCCGGTTCTGCCTTTAAGCCCTTTGTTTATGCAACAGCGATGGATAACGGCGCAAGCCCTTGCGATTCCGTTAACGACCAACCCATTACTATCCCCGACCAGGATGACCCTACTAAAACTTGGCGACCAGCTAATTTTGGACACGACTTTGAAGGGATGATGACCCTTAGAAGAGCGCTTTACTTGTCTAAAAACCTGCCTGCAATTTTAACTGGTATGAAATACGGTTTGAATAATGTGGTAAACTATTCTAGAAAGTTTGGCATCTTAAAAGCTCCTTTGCTCGCTGTGCCAAGTCTTGCTCTAGGTTCTGTAGGGGCGACTTTAATGGAAATCACCTCCGCTTATACGGTGTTTCCAAATGGAGGAAATCGCATTGAACCCTATATGATAGAAAGCATTGTCGATAGAAATGGCGAAACAATCGAAAGGCACATGAAAGTAGAACATGAAGTGTTAAGAGCACCTTCTGCGTACTTAATGGTTGATATGCTTAAGGATGTGAATGTACGCGGTACTGCTGCTCGAGTTTGGGGAAGCGGCTTTTACCACCCAAGTGGAGGCAAAACCGGTACCACTAACGATTATACCGATGCTTGGTACATTGGCTTCACCAAGCAGTATACCATGGGTGTTTGGGTAGGGCCAGATACTCCAGGAACAATGGGAGCCGGCCATACAGGGACCGTAGATGCTTTGCCTATCTGGTTAGAGGTAATGAAAGAACTGCATAAGAATTTACCAAAACAGTCCTTCTCTATGCCAGCAGGTGTGGCGAGCAAAGCGATTTGCTCTTTTACTGGTAAAGTGGCAGGTGAGTTTTGTTCGAGTAAAACTTATTGCTTGTATACTTCAGGCTATGCTCCAGAAGAAATTTGCGATGGTAACCATTTTGAATTAAAAACAAAATCGGCTGACAATGCCACTCTTTTTAGCAGTAAAGGGGCAGAAACCATACCAGCAGATAAAAAAAACAAGAGCAAAGAAGCTAAGCCCGCTCGTCCACGCAAGATGTTTTAGTCTAAATGCCCCTTTCATTTTAACCGAATCTATACAGAAAGTCTATATTTTACTATCTTTATCAATTAGTGAACGATTTTAAAAATATAAAATCATTAACCCTCGACGAATTGAAAACTTGGCTTAAAAGTGTAGGAGAAAAACCTTTTCGGGCTGAGCAGGTTCAAAACTGGTTATTCTGCAACCAAGTACAATCTGTCGAAGAAATGGTCAATATCTCCCCCTCTTTGCAGGCAAAACTGTCAGAGGCGTTTCAGATTCATTCATTTAAAGAAATATCTCGTGATGAATCAGTTGATGGCACCATTAAATGGCTATTTCAAACCCACGACAATCATTACATCGAAACGGTAATGATTCCTAAAAGCAAGCGTTTTTCTGTATGTGTGTCAACGCAAATTGGTTGCGCCATGAAATGCACTTTTTGTAGAACTGCTAAAATGGGTTTTATTCGCAATCTAGAAGCCGGCGAAATTTTAGAAGAGATTATTCGAGTAAATTGGTATTTGAAAGAGGCTAAAATTTTAAATAATGAAGGAAATCAAGCCGAAGTAACCAATATTATTTTTATGGGTATGGGTGAGCCGCTTAATAATTTAGAAAACGTGCATCGCACGTGCTGCACTCTACATAATCAAAAATTATTTAATATGGGTCGCAAGCGCATGACGATCAGCACCTCAGGTATCGTTCCTAAAATTAAAGAACTAGTCGATCGAAACACCCCTTGTTGCCTCGCTGTGAGCTTAAACAGCACCAGCAATGAGCAACGCTCAGCCGTAATGCCGGTAAATAGAATTTGGCCTATCGAAGCGCTTTTAGAAGCGACCGACGAGTACACGCGTCGCACCGATAATCACGTGACTTTTGAATTTGTCTTGATAAAAGGGCTTACTTGCACAAAAGAGGCAGCCAAAGAGCTAATCCGAATTTGTGCCCCTCGCCGTTGTAAAGTTAATGCCATTGCCTTAAACGATGGTGATGATCCTAATTTGCAGGCGCCTAGCGCAGAAGAAATTGATCGTTTTTTAGAAATAGTTCGAGCAGCCGACGTTCAGATCACCATGCGAAATCCGCGTGGCAGAGACATTCTGGCGGCATGCGGACAACTCGCATACAAACAAGGGACGGTAGAATCATGCTAACACAAAACTTACCTGATTTTTGGGACGCTCTTTACTCAGAGGGCAAAGATTATTGGAACTTTAAAAAAGCGACCCCCGCTCTTTTAAAATTTTTTGAACACCCTTCGTGCCCAAAAACAGGGAGCGTACTCGTT
>DUVD01000119.1 GCA_012841225.1 Fibrobacter sp. | reverse complement strand
TTCGCCCCATTGTAAAGCAATTTTTTCGTCAGGAACAAGCCTGTGGTCTTCAAAACCATCATCTGTAAGAATAACATCAAATTGACCATCTAATCGACTAGCTAAAGACGCCCTGTTTTTTGTTTTAAAAACCTTTACATGAGGGAGCTTTTGCTGTAGCCATAAAAACTCGTCGTTTGCCTTAGCATGACATAAAATAGCAACACTTTTATTTTCACTTAGAAAATGCTGTGCTAAATGTAATGTAAAAGGTGTTTTCCCCGCTCCTCCAATTAAATAAGCGCCGACTACAATTAGCTTGGAATGCTTAAGAGGTCTTTTTTTTCTCAAAAATAAAAAGCGATTTACTTTATAAAAAAAACGATACGTTAAAGCCAATAAAAACAAGGAATGTTTTTTCACTTTTAAAATATAGCATATTTATCTTATTTCAAATAATCTAAATTTATTTTATGGACAGAGCTCGCCGCCGACGATTCGGACAAAATTTTTTAGATGACATCACTGCAAAACATATTGCCAATGATTTACCCGTTAACCCAGATCAAGCCATTTTAGAAATAGGCCCAGGGCATGGCGCAATGACGCGGCACTTGTTGAAAAAAGGAACCACCTTAACCGCAATTGAAATTGATGAACAATGCGTGGAACTTCTAAAACGAGAATTCGCGAACTCACCTCATTTTTCTGTTGTCAATCAAGATTTTTTAACTTTCGATATTCAACAATGGTTAGAAGAGCACCCTTTAGCTTGGATTACCGGCAACTTACCTTACAATGTTTCTACAGCGATTATCGCCGGTTTAATGCCCCTGCTATCAAAGACATCTGGTTTTATGGGCATGGTGCAGTTGGAGGTGGCGGAACGATTATGCGCCGTCCCTTGCACAAAGGCCTATGGTAGTCTTTCAGTGTGGGTATCCTCTCATGCGAGCGGGCGTATTTTACGCAAAATTGGTCCAGAGCATTTTACTCCTAAACCCAATGTCGATAGCGCTACCATCCTTTTAGAACCGTTAAAAACACCTTTAGAAGCACCAGAAGGTTTTTTCCCTTTTGTGCAGGCGTGCTTTTCACAAAAAAGAAAACGTTTAGCAAACTCGCTTTCTTCAACGTTCGATAAAGCGATTGTACTTGACGCCATAGAAAAAATGAACTGGAGTGAAAACACTCGAGCAGAAGAATTATCCCCACAGCAGTTTTTAGATTTATATTATTTTATAAAAAGTTTATAAAGAAAAAAGACTCTTTTGCAGAGTCTTTTTTTATGCTATTTCTTCTTTTTCTTCGATTTTTTTGGCTTAATGATTTGGGCGTCTTGAATGTTTTGATTTGCTAAAGCAGGGCTTAGCTTGTCGCGATGAATTATAGTGTATTGGGCAATACCCCATAAGTTCGAAACTATCCAATATAAAACAAGCCCCGAAGGCATTACCGCACTAAAAACAAACATCATGCCGGGCATCATCCAGACCATCATTTTACGCTGCGCTGGGTCTGTCATAGCAGACATAGATTGCTTAGTTTGGAAGTAGGTAGTGACCACCATAACCAAAGGCAAAATAGAAAGGCCGTTTGGCATAATAAAAGGAATAGAAATGCCACTCCAAATAACGTCAGAACGAGATAAGTCGGTAATCCAACCTACAAAAGGCATTCCTCTAAGCTCAATCGCACGGCCTAAAGTCACAAACAAACCAATAAAAATGGGCATTTGCAAAAGCATTGGCAAGCACCCGCCGGTGCAAGAAGCCATCGGGTTAATTTTGTGCTTAGCGTAAAGCTCCATAATCGCGGCTTGTTTCTTCTGTGGTTCGGCGCGGTATTTTATGTTAATGGCATCGAGTTCTGGTTTAAGCTTACCCATTTCTTTAGTAGAACGCAGTTGCTTAATAGTAAGTGGCGTTGTCGCCAAGCGCACTAAAACAGTGAGCAAAATAATTGCGATACCATAGTTTGGTATTAAAGAATAAAAGGCCTTTAATAACCAAAGGAGTGCGCCGCAAAGACCAACAAACCAAACATCGGCGCCAATCCATTGCCAGCCACTTACAATTATTTTTTCGTAGCCTTTATCGATTGCTTTAATATTAGCCCATTCCAAAGGAAGAATCATAAAACTATAGGCGAGGCTATCAGAACCTTTTAAGTAGTCGCTAAGCTTTAATTTATAAGTACCTGGGTTATTATTTTCGCGAGAATCTTTTAGAGGCTCCGCATAAACGGCTGCTTCTGTCGACTCATCAAACTGAATGCTCATCGCCACGTACTTGCGGCGCATGCCTGCCCAAATTATTTTTCCATTATCGGAATTAAACTTCTTTTTTTCTGTGATCGCTTGGCGCTCTACATTGTAGGTGTTGTTAAAAATTACTTCACTAAAGAAGTAATTCGCACCGATATTTTTCCCTTTAGGAAGCGCTTCCGTTTCGCGCATACCGCCGTTCCAAAGAATCTCGTAATCATTGGGTTGAAAACCGACAAAACGGTTTACCTGCCTAACAGCAACGCCGGACTTAGAGAAGGCATAAGAGCGAATGACTTTATTTTGGTTCGCATCGGTGAAGACAAATTCAACAGTAGTGTCTTGGTCGACCACAATTTTAGAGGCCTCAAAAGAGGGCAGCGCAAAAAGGACTTCACTTAAGTCTATTTTGTCTAATTTTAAATCAAGAGCGCCAGCAGTAGTATCTTCGATTAACTCTGGATAATTACCAGCGCTATCGGTAATAGACTTAAGAAGAACACTTGTAATTTTGGCCCCGCGATTAGAAAGTTTTAGAATAAACTTGTCTGTTTCTACAGTGACACTTTGCTCTAAAACGACAGGTAGTGGTTCAATTTCTTGAGTGGTCGCACTGTCTATTGCTTGTTCTTGAGTCGCAAGAGATTCTGCCTTGACAGGAGCAACGCCTAAAAGAGCAGGCGTATTTGCCTCTGTCGATTCGGCGCGATTTTTAAGAGTAGGTATTTCTAAAGAACGCTTAGGACCTTTTTCTACTTCTTCTACGACCGTTGCAGAAGCCCCGTCCACCTTTTGAGGTACAGG
>DUVD01000118.1 GCA_012841225.1 Fibrobacter sp. | reverse complement strand
TCTTCTACAAAAACAGTATCCCACGTTGTCCAATCTGCGGTGGGCGGAAACATCACCGTATAAGTCCAACCATCCAAATATACTTTCATTTCTCGAGTTTCTGTAGAACCATTTGCATAGCAAATTCCAAGAATTCCGTTTGTAGTCGCTACTTTTGAATTAAGTAAGTAATATGCCTTGCTTAAAGAAACATTATCGATGTTTAAAAAACCCTTTCCACTATAACCTTGATGATTGCTGTCTGTAGTGCCTTGCGCGGAATCGGGTAAAGCCATATCAATCCAAGAATTCATTATTGGCGATGCCTTTATAGAACTAGAGGAAGAAAGCTCTAAACTCGAAGACGAAATAACTTGTTGACTTGAAGAGGAAGGAGCGGCTCCCGCAACACAAGCCGAACCACCTCTAAACATCGCCGTATAAGTCGTAGCCTTAGAAGGAGCTTGAATGCCATAATATATTTTAGCCGTAGATACATTTTTACATTGCTCATCAGCCCAGTACTCAAAAACCTCACCCGATCCAGGAATCACTCGCAAAGTTAAGGGAGCTCCTTGTGGAAATAGCGCCGAACGCGTGATCATGCCCGAAGTGGAAATATTCGCTTTGACCGTTATTGGGTAAGTTGTTTTTAACGCCGCCACTAAAGGTAAAACGGTTTGCTTAGCGCTATTAGATAACCAAGATAAAGAAGAGAGGGTTCTTGCACCATCAGCAACAAAACGCGCATTGGCTACCGATCCATTTTCTTGAAAGTGAGTCCCGTCATTTGATCCAGTTGCAAAATTTGGGTAATCACCTGCATCGTAATGATGATAAATAAAAGCAGTAATGTACTTCTGACCCCATTTTTTATAATCTTCGAAAGACCTCGTGTTTAAATCGATAAAAGGCACGTCTTTTTCTTTAGCTAAGGTTTCCATGACCCCACGATAATTAGCTCCATTTTCGGTAAAAACATTCCTCATTGTGGTACCAGACCAAGCGTTCATGACCATTGGGGAAACCAAAACGGGAACCGCTTTCCAACTCCGAGCCGAATCGATGTATATATTTAAGAAATAGGCAAATGAATCTAAAGGCACTTGCCGCGCGTTGTTGCCAAAATAACGATCATTGTGACCGAATTGCACAAGCATGTAATCACCCGCTTTAACAGTTGCTTTTAAGGCTGCTAATCGTCCATCGGTGTAAAAGGTTTTAGAACTCCTACCGCCAATAGCTACATTATTAACTTTTGCATTTGAAGCGTTAAAAAAACTGCCTATAACTTGCCCCCACCCTGTTTGTGGGTAAGCAGAAGCATTATAGTTGGCAACAGTAGAATCACCAATAACGTGAATCGTAAAAGATTCTCCATCACATATTCCAGCGATTGCAAAAGACAAAATTAATAAAAATGAAATTATTTTACTCTTCATAAATTCCTCAAGGAGCGTGGAAAAATCCTGATGAAAGCACGGTTTTTCCATTTTCTAAAACTTGGATTTGATAAAAGCCAGCGCTTAAATAATGCTTGCTTAATCGCAATTCATTTTGGCCTTCATGAGTCAAAATTTCTTGAGATAAGGCTAAATGACCTAACGCATCAAAATAGTGCACTTGAAGCCAACCCGAACGAGGCACTGTAAGGATTCCCTTATCCCAAGAAAAAGCTTTCCTTGGCTCAAAACGCTTCGATTTTGAGGTTGTCGATAATAATTGAACCCCTTCCATAGCAAAACCAAACGCATCAACATTAGGCCCCCCATCTGTTGTCATCGAAGTCAAACGTAAAACACCCTCCCCGTTCATCATGTCGACCTCAACAAAGACCGTGTCCCAGTTATCCCAAGCACCTGTGGGGGGAAAATCGACGTAATAGTCGTGGTCCCCAAGATTAAGGTTCATTCTTCTGTCTGATGCTCCTCCATTGGCATAGACCACGGCCAAAAGCGTGAACCCAGCCGAAGGGGAATTTAAATTATAAGAAGCAAAAGAACCCAAAGCATTATTGAAATTCCAGTATCCTTTTCCCATAAATCCAAGGTGATCGCTTTCTGCAAAACCAATATCAATTTCATTAGGTGCCGATGCATCTAAAAAGCTCTTTAATTGAACAGGTGCTGCAATAGAAGAAGAACTCAGCGTCACAGAAGAACTGGAAGAGGCAGCAGAGGAAGAACTAAAAACAGAACTCGATGAAGAAGAACCATCAAATGCAACAGCGGCGCCATTACCGGTATACAAAACGGAAGAACCTCCAGCATAAACAGCGGTGTACTGAGTAGAAGCAGGTTTCATTACAAAAGTATGAATATAAGAGGACTTCACCGCAGGAGAACTATTGCCTGACACCTTGTTCCCTTTACCATCAAACCAGCCAACAAAAGCAGGCCCGCCGTCTTTTGGAGTCGTTTTTAAGGTCACTGTCATGCCTTCAGGGTAATAAGTACTTAAAGAAACGTGCGCTGCTGCCCCTGCTGGGCTTACTCGCACATCGACTTGATACATGGGTTTTAAGTGATTAGCAAGCGTCTTGACTTCTATTTTAGAGTGGTTTCTTATTGCTTCTGTGACAAGACGTCCCATGGCATTAGCACCTGTCTGTTGTAAATGTTGGTTATCAGATTGAGTTGCTGCATAATTGGAATACTCACCTGCACCTAAAAACATGGTAAAGTAATGCTGCGCATAATACTCGCCAACATTAATAAAAAGATCTCTTGATAAGGTATCTAAGTCAATTAATGGCACAGATGTTGCTTTAG
>DUVD01000117.1 GCA_012841225.1 Fibrobacter sp. | reverse complement strand
TTAAACCAAAACAAAGAAAGTTGATTTAATATTTTACCTTTGCCTGGAATTGGCGTTGGTAGAACTACATCAAAAGCGGAAAGGCGATCGCTCGCGACCATTAAAAAAGAATCGCCAAGGTCGTACATGTCTCTCACTTTTCCTTGATGAAAAAGAGGGACTTCTGTAATGGGGGAATCAAATTTTTTTTTCATATTGATTTCTATGGGTTATAGAGAAGGTTGAATTTTTTCGATGCCACCTAAATAGGGGCGAAGCACTTCTGGAACAATCAAAGAGCCATCGGCTTGTTGATACTGGTCGCAAATAGCAACCATAACGCGAGGTGTAGCAAGTCCTGAGCCGTTTAATGTGTGAAGGAAGGTGTTCTTTCCATTAATCTTTGTTTTGATATTTGCACGACGTGCTTGAAAGTCTTCAAAGTTAGAGCAAGAGCTTACTTCGAGCCATTTTTTTTCTACAGGGGCATAAACTTCTAAGTCGTAGCACTTGGCAGCGCCAAATCCTAAGTCGCCTTTACAAAGTAAAAGACGACGGTAGGGGAGCCCTAGCTTTTCTAAAAGTATTTCAGCAAAACGCGTTAAGGTCTCGTGATTTTCATAACTTTTTTCGGGATGAGCAAAATACACCATTTCTACTTTATTGAATTGGTGTAAGCGTAGCAATCCTCGCGTGTCTTTACCGTAGCTGCCTGCCTCTCTTCTAAAACATGCGGAATAAGCGCAAAGGCCTTTGGGGAGTTCTGCTTCGGGGATAATTTCATTGGCGTAAAGATTGGTAACTGGGACTTCTGCTGTGGGAATTAAAAAAAGATCATCTTTAGTGCAGAGGTACATGTCTTCTTCAAATTTGGGCAATTGCCCTGTGCCGCGCATGGTCTCTCTTGTTACCAAGTATGGGGGGATGACTTCTTCGAAGCCCGCCTCACGGTGACTATCCAAAAACCATTGAATTAAAGCGCGTTCTAGCCTTGCCCCAAGGCCGCGGTATACAGGAAACCCGCTTCCCGAAATTTTGGCGCCGCGTTCAAAATCGAAAAGACCTAAGCGCTCACCCAGTATCTTGTGGTCTACGGCTTCAAAATCAATTTCTTTAGGAGTACCCCAAGAGGATTGGACTACGTTATCGTTAAAGTCTTTGCCATCGGGGGTGGAGGCGTGGGCGACGTTTGGAATATGCATTAGCATTTCTGTTTGCTTAGCATCTAATTCTTTCATTTGGTTGTCGAGCTCAGTAATTTTAACGCCAAGCTCGCGCATGGCTATTACCGCGGTGTCTGCATTTTCGCCTTTTTTCTTTGCTTCTCCAATGAGTTTGGATTCGGCGTTGCGTTCGCTTTTTAATTTTTCCACTTCGGTAAGCAAGGTGCGACGTTCTTCATCGATCGAAAGGACGCTCATCAAGTCGATCGCAGAACCTTTTTTTTGTGTTTCACTATGATAAAATTCAGGGTTTTCACGGATTTTGCGAATATCAAGCATGGAAATGCCTCTTTTGAAAAAAACGATTAAAATTTAGTTAATATTATAAAAATTTGAGAGCTTCTCTTTAAGAGAGAACTATTTCTTCACGTTATTGGCTATCCATTTATGGAGTTTCTTGAATATGATGAACGCATTTAAAACGATTTTGCTTTTTTTCAGTTTAGCTGTTTTATCTAGTTGTTATAGTTTTACAGCGAGTACGCTGCCTAGCCACATAAAAACCATTCATATTTTTGAAGTGGAAGACAAAACCTTAGACCCGGTTCTTGCCAATAATTTGCGTGCAGGTGTATTAGAGCTGTTTCGTAAAAATGCGAGTTCAGTTCGAGTGATAGAAGAAAATGCCACCGCCGATTTTAAGATGACTTTGCTTAGCTACTCCAACAAACCCGATAATTATAACGCTGCTGATCAAGTAGAAACATACCGAGTGTCTATTCGAGTGAGCGTTAGTTTTTATGATAACGTAAAAGAACGCATTATTTATGAAGAAAAAAGCCTTTTTGCTGATGGGATTTACGATGTGCAAGCGAATGAGACAGAAGATCGCCACGGGCAAGTTCGAGCTATTGAAAAACTACAAGATCTAATTATCACAAATGCTTTGGCTAAGTGGTAAAGCGTTTAATCGTGAATTTCTGTTTTTAAGCTTTCAATGGTGCGCTCAAAAAAAGGCTTTGATTCAATTTCTTTCTTGATTATTTTGATAGCGTGAACCACAGTAGAATGGTCTTTGCCTCCAAAACGAGTGCCAATGCTTTGCAAGCTAAGTGTGGTAAGCTCTTTCATTAAATACATGGCCACTTGCCTAGCGTGAGCGATTTCTTTTGTCCCACGACCAGGAGCGAGGAGTTTTTCTTCCGGTACTTCAAAGTGCTTGGAAACAGCACCTACTATGGAATCCATGCTCACACGACGACGAATAGTAGGCACAATATCTGCCACCACTTTTCGGGCGAGGTGGATGTCGATGTCGTGGTGCATTATACTCGACTGGACGGTAAGCTTAATGACCGCACTCTCTAAAAAGCGAACATTGCTTTCGATATGCTCAGCAAGATATAAAATCACTTCATCATCGATGTCGATGTGTTTTTCTTCTGCTTTTTTACGAAGAATTGCAGCGCGTGTTTCTAGGTTAGGGGGCTGGATGTCCACAGTGAGGCCCCAAGAAAAGCGGCTAACCAAGCGATCAGATAGGCTTTTAACTTCGACCGCTGGTGCATCAGAGGTGAGCACTATTTGCTTGCCCGTCTGATGAAGTGCATTAAAAATGTGAAAAAATTCATTTTGCGTTTCGTCTTTGCCGCTCCAGTTCTGGATATCATCAATTAGTAATAGATCCACTTCATTTCGATAGTACGCGGACATTTCCCCTATGGTTTGGTCTCGCACGGACTTGATGTATTGCTGCTGGAAGTCGTAAGCGGTTAAGTAACGGACTCTTTTACCCGAGCCACTTTCGAGCACATAATTTCCTATGGCTTGCAATAAATGCGTTTTTCCCAGTCCAGAAGCGCCATATATAAACAAAGGGTTGTATTTGTTACCGTCTGGATTCTCTGCCACCGAAAAGGCGGCATTAAAGGCTAACTGCGCTTTATCTCCAGGAACAAAGCTTTCAAACCGGTATAGGCTATTTAAAGGCACGCTTGGTGTGAATTCTTTGATTGCATTGCTGCTGTAGACGTTGTTTTGAATGGGGGGAGCGGTGTGGCGAAAGCTGATGTCTACTTGATTGCCGTTTGCTTCTTCCCAGCTAAGTTCGGTTAGGAGCTTATAAGGAGCAATTTCTTTTAGATCTAAATCGGCAGGAACGATAACGACGGCTTGATTTTTGTTGAGCGAAATAATACTTAATTTTGAAAAAAGATTTGAAAACGTGGCGTTTGATATTTTTTCGCGTAATACACTTAAACTTTTTTCCCATTGGGTCTGCATTTTATAGTGCCTCTGGCTCTAAGAAGTTCTCAGAACGCTTTTAAATTAAACATGTAATAGGGTATTTGTCTTACAATTTAGTATTATTGGGCTATGACATCTTTGATAAAAATGTTTGGCCAGTGTTTTTGGCTCGGGTTGCTTTTTTGGGCAGGTGTTTTTATGTGGTTTCGCTACGTTGCTTACCCAATCTATTTAAAAAAAATGATTCGTTCTGGTAAAAGCTGGGTTTATATCCCTCTTTGGTGGAATTCTGATCTTAGACGGCAATTTTGGATTAAAGTGATTAGTGTTGTACTAATGGTGCTTGCCATATTTTTTAGCGCCTCTTCACTGTATTGGCTTTTGCCTTTTACGCCTTGGGTGTTTTTAGTGGGATTAGTTTTATTCTCCCTTGGCGGCACTTTTTTAGCCCACTATTCTATTCGCTATTTTGGTTTATTAGAGAGTGATTGCTACTTCTTAGAATACCGAAGGCAATTGCTCAACGATAAAAAAGAAGGGAAAAAAATAAAAGACGCCGATATTCGAAACCGTACAAATTGGGTTTTTCAGGCTAAATTAAAAAGAGCTGATGAACACGGTCACTTTCATCATTACATTGCAGCTGTCGCAAAGTCTCAAAAAAGATTAGAAACTCTCCATGCTGAGGCATTGCATTATGATTAATAAACGTTCTGCCGACTTTTGCTTTGCCGAAGAAATACTACTTCAGGTTTCTCGTACTTTTGCCCTCAACATCAATGTATTGTCGGGTACGCTTCATCAATCAGTGCTTCTTGCTTACTTGTGTTTAAGAATCGCTGATACCGTCGAAGATGACCCCGATATGCCTGCTGCAAAGAAAGACATAATTTTAAAGCACTTTGCCGCTATATTTAAGTCTCCAGAACCCGACGCGACAAAAACAGAAGCTTTCTTAACCCTTCTGCCCGAGTCTTGGGCTGAGTCAAAAGACCCAAACCATGTTTTATGCCGAAAGACGGCGGTGGTTGTTCGTTTGCTCAATCAACTCCCTTTAGGCTATAAGAGCGCCATTCAAAAGGTCATCGTTGAAATGTGCGGTGGCATGGCTAAATTTGTCTTAAAACAAGAAGAACAACTTGCCAAAGGTTGGTTTACTTTAAATTCTATTTCTGATTTGGATGACTACTGTTACTATGTAGCAGGCATTGTAGGCAAAATGCTTTCTCAGCTTTTCTTTATAGACAGCCGTTTTATAGATCCTGCCGCTTTTGAAGAGTTAAAGAAAATAGAGGTGAGCTTTGGGCTTGCGCTTCAAGTTACCAATATCATTAAAGATGTCCAAGAAGACGCCGAGCGTAAGGTCTGTTTTATCCCCGAAGAAATCTGTAGGCGACACGGCTTCTCCCATTCATGGGAATTATTCGATGCAAATGCAGATGTCGAAGCACGTTCGGCTGTTATACGCGAGCTAATTCAAAAAGCTTGGGTTCACTTAGATGACGCCATCATCTATGTTTTAAGGCTCCCGCGTTTAGATCGTCGAATACGTCTTTTTTGCTTATGGCCCCTTTTTATGGCAGCTGAAAACCTTCGTATAATTGGCGATGGCAAAGCAGTTTTTGATTCAGAACAAAAAGTGAAGATACCTAGACAAACTGTAAAAAAGATTGTTAAAAGTACTTCTTTCCGTTTTTATTCCAATTCTTGGATAAAAAAAGAATATTTAAGGTTGCGACATGATTAAATACTGGCTTAATAAAATCAAAACGTATAGATTTCAACTCTCTTTTGCTGTTTTTGGCGTGATTTTTGATCAAATCACTAAGATCTGGGCCGTACAACGGTTTACAAATGAACAGGGCATTCCTACCCGTGAAATTATACCTCTAATAGGCCCTAATGGCAATTGGGTTCGCTTTCAGCTGGTTTACAATGAAGGAGCTGCTTTCAGTTCCAGGCCGCAAGATATTCTTCCTTTTTTGCCTCCTGTTTTGTTCTTTTTACTTCTATCGATTGTAGCGATGAGTGTTTTAGTTTGGTTTTTTCGCTCTATTGACAAGCGTGACTGGCTTTCTCGTTTGGGCGTCACTATGATTATGTCTGGTGCTATTGGGAATTTTATTGATCGTATGCGCCTGCAAAAAGTGGTTGATTTTATTGATTGTGATTTCCCTGATTTTATAATGACTAGGTTTCCAACGTTTAATGTCGCGGATAGTTTTGTGACTGTTGGGGTCGCATTAGTCTTTCTTTCTCCTGTATTATTAAAATCCATTCATAAACAAATGAATTTGGAAAAGGTGTTAAAGCATGATCAGAATTAAAGTAAGTGAGCTTTGTCTGGATCAGCGAGTGGATCGCTTTTTGCAGTCTGAATTAAAAGAGTTTTCTCGCACGGACATTCAAAAATTAATTGCTTCTGAGCAGGTTCTTTTTGAAGGTAAGCCCGTCGCTAAAAACTTTCGTTTAGAACCAGAAATGGAAATTCAAGTGTTATCTCTTCCAGAAAAAGAAGAGTCGAATTTAGAACCCGAAGATATTCCTTTAGACATTGTCTACGAAGATGAAGACATCGTTGTGATTAATAAACCGCGCCGTTTAGTGGTGCACCCGGGAAGTGGTATTCGTTCTGGGACACTCGCAGCGGCGCTATTATTTCACTTTAAAGAAAATCTTTCTCAGGTTGGCGGGCCTTTGCGGCCTGGTATTGTGCATCGCTTAGATAAAGATACGCCAGGCCTAATGGTGGTTGCCAAAAACGATAAAGCGCATTTGTCTTTATCCTCTCAACTAGAGATGAGAACGCTAAAGCGCACCTACAATGCTTTAGTTTGGGGGCAGCCCAGGGATTTAGAAGGCACTATCGATGCTCCTATTGAGCGCGATTCTAGAAATCGCCTAAAAATGGCCGTTTCTCCAAACGGAAAAGAAGCTAGAACGCACTATAAAATTCTAGAGTTTTATGCTTTTGCTTCTTTACTAGAGCTGGATTTAGAAACAGGGCGCACCCATCAAATTCGCGTACACAATCGCTACATGGGAAATCCCGTGTTTGGCGACCCACTTTATGATGGTAGAGATGCTTGTTTAATGCGCATCCCTCCATTACTCCGCGAGACAGCTGCTCAAGCATTAGAAATGAGTATTGCACAGTTATTACAAGCAGTAAAGCTCACATTGCGGCACCCTCGCACAGGCAAGATGGTCACTTTTGAAATTCCATTAGAAGATCAATTTGAAAACGTCTTAGAATACCTGCGTGAAAATGCAATTTGTGATTCGCCAAGCCTTGATCAAACATTTTTTCGCGATTTTGAATCCGACAGGCGTTATGTAGATGAGACTGACATCAAAGCAGAAGTTGTTTATCCTTATGAAGAACCGCCTATAAAAACCCGTATGACTAGGGAAGAGCATTTGCTTAAAAAGAAAGATCGCATTGCTCGTCGAAAAGAAATAGAGTTGGAAAAGCGTCGTAAAAAGGAAGAGCGCGCCGCCATCCGTCGCGGAGAAATTCCTGAAGATATTGTTCTTCCAGGTTACGAACCCACAATTGACCCTAACTTACTGGCTAAATAATGGAAAACTTGAACTTGTCAAAATCCTATTTTTTTGTGGGACTTGCCGGCAGTGGCATGAGCGCTATTGCTCAATATTTGGCAGGGAAAGGTTTTGTTGTTGGTGGCTCTGATCGTCAATTTTCAAAATCAAATCCTCCTTTAGTTCAAAAGCAATTAGAGCAAATGGGAATCACTTGTTATTTACAAGATGGTTCGGGCGTTAGCTCTACTTTTTCTAATGTGGTGCTCAGCTCCGCAATAGAAGATTCTAATCCCGATCTTATCGCGGCAAAAATGCTTGATCTTCCTCTCTTGCATCGCAGTGAAATCCTCGCTATGATTTCAAGGTCAATTAAAACGATTGCGGTTAGTGGCACTAGCGGCAAAAGCACTGTTACAGGCATGATTTATCATGTTTTAGACTATGCGGGTCTTTCCCCATCGATGATCACTGGGGCGGGTTTGGTTTCTTTAGAGAAAAAAGGCAAAATAGGCAATGCGGTCGCTGGTTTTGGCGATTGGTTAGTCGTAGAAGCCGACGAAAGTGATGGTTCCTTAACTCGATATGAGCCAGAAATAGGTGTCATTTTGAACGTAGATAAAGACCATAAAGAACTTTCGGAATTAAATGAAATATTTTCCACCTTTGCTCACAATGTGTTAAGTCGAGGCAAGCTTCTAATTGTCAACGACGCCCATCCTGGAGCTAGTCGCTTTAGTGCTGGTCGAGAATTTGATTTCGGGTTTGAAAACCATGTTGCAGTGCAAGCCACTGATTTTAAAGCGATTGACACAGGAATTCGATTTAGAGTACGCCATCAAAACAAATTAATCCGTTTTGACTTGCCTTTTCCTGGACGACACAATATGGAGAACGCCCTCGCCACCATTGCGGTGGCTCTTCAAGTTGGTGTTTCTTTAGAAACTATTGCCGAAGCCCTCGCTACTTTTTCTGGCATTTATCGTCGACATCAAATACTAGGTACTTTTTCTGGTGTTACTTTAATCGATGACTTTGCCCATAACCCAGCCAAGATCGCGGCGAGCTTACGTAGCGTTCAGGCGTTCACCGAAGGGCGCGTTATCGCTTGGTTTCAACCACACGGTTACGGGCCTACTCGATTTTTACGTTCGGAATTGGTTTCAGAAATAAAAAATGCGCTTCGACCCATGACTTCCGATCGACAAAATGATTGCTTTTTTTTAAGCGATATTTATGATGCCGGAGGTACCGCCGTTCGAGATATTTCGAGTGCGGATTTGGCCGATGATCTTTTAAGTGAAGGTGTAGAAGCATACTACACTGGAGATCGAAAACAAACCGCTCAAAGAATGGTTGATTTGGCGACGCCCCGAGACTGTATTTTATTAATGGGGGCTCGTGACCCGAGCCTTGGTGAGTTTGCCCTGTTTTTAAAAGAATTGCTGCAGCAAAAATCAGAATAAAAACGTTTCTTCTTTACTGATGTACATGCATACACGGTTTCTGTTGTTTTGCTTGGCTTGGTAAAGTGCTTTATCGGCTTTTTCAATTAAAGTTTCAACCGTATCATTTTTTTCTCGTTCGGCAAAGCCTATGCTCACTGTGACTTTGATGATCGTGCCGTCGGGTAGTAAAATTTCTTTACTCTCAACATTAGCCCTAATGCGTTCAGCAATAATTTTTGCGTTTTCTGTGGTGGTTCCAGGTAAAAAAACAGAGAATTCTTCGCCGCCAAAGCGAACGGGCATATCGGAAGGGCGCAAACTTTGATTTAATGTAGCCGCTACCTCGATAAGAACGGTGTCGCCTATTAAATGACCGTAAGTGTCGTTCACTTTCTTAAAGAAATCGATGTCGATCATAAAGGCGCAAAGCCTAAAATCTCCAGCATGACTTCGTTTTAATTCCCTGTTGTACATTTCTTCGAGCCAGCGGCGATTATGCAAGCTAGTTAACGAGTCGATTTGGGAGTGTTTTTCGATTGTGCGAATATGGTATTGACCTTCGCATACGACTTGGTTGCTATAACGCACGCGTTGGCTTAAAAGTTGTAAAAAATTAAGGCTCAAGTCATGAGAGGCGTGGAGCATGGCTAGGCTTGTAGAAGCGGGTATAAGCAAAACCTTGCTTTTCTTGCTAGCAATAACCCATGCGCTTGGGTGACAGTTGTCAAAAATAGACATCTCGCCTGCGCAATCGCCCTCTTTTATGTGGTCTGCAAAAACACCGTCAGCAGAGTCAATGCGAACTTCGAGTAAGCCTTCTAACAAAACAATAAGTTTTTTTTCTGGCTGGGAGGGGTCAATTAAAACGGCACCCTTTTCTACGGTTTCGGGGATTGAATTAAGCAAATACCCTATAACACTCTCATAACAAACATTATGAAATAACTTTAATGTCGAAAATTCTTCTCTAGACAAGGGTAGTTTTTCAATCGAATCGGAAGTCATATTTATATTATACTCTTTAGCTAGTTAGGTAGTTTGCTTTTTTTAAGAAAACAGAAAGAAATAATCATCTTTGGCTGGTTTTATTTAAATAGAATCTATTTTTGATCAAAATGGAGTTTAAAATGCCATCTCTTTTAATTAAATCGGTTTGGAAAGAAGGTGATGTTGTAGATGTTTTAATTCAACAAAATCGTTTTTACAAAATAGCAAGTAATATTGCTCCAGAAGATATTCCTCTTGATACTAAAATTATCGATGGGGCTGGTAAAGCAATTGTCGCTCCTTTTTACAACGGTCATACTCATGCGGCCATGACTCTTTTAAGAGGTTACGCCGACGACATGAGCTTATTTAAATGGCTTTCTGAATACATCTGGCCTTTAGAGGGCAAGTTCACTGCTGCTCATATTTATTGTGGCTCCCGTTTAGCCATATTAGAGATGATTAAATCGGGCACCGTTTTTTTTGCAGACATGTACTGGAATCGCGAAGAGACAATTCGCGCTGCAGTTGAAATGGGGGTAAGGGCGACTATAGGGGTCACTTTTGCCGAAAACTTAATGACTCCTGAGAGCATCGAGGAAAATTTCAATTTTTTAAAAAAGGAATGTCATCACCACGAACGCATCCAGCTTGCAGTGATGCCTCATTCTATTTATACAGTCGGAGACGCCTTATGGATACGATGTGCAGAGGTAGCGCGCGCCCTCGGTTTGGTTCTTCACACTCATATTTCAGAAACAAATGAAGAGGTGGAAAACTGCAAACGCGATAAAGGAAAAACGCCTGTTGAGTATCTCGAATCTTTAGGCGTTTTGGGTCCTAATGTCGTGTTGGCGCATGCCATTCATCTTACAGCAGAAGATGTTGAAATCATTAAAGAAAGAAAAGTGACTCTTATTCATAATCCAGGTTCTAATATGAAATTAGGGAGTGGAATTATGGATATATCTAGTTTGATGAAGGCAAAAATTCCTATTGCACTTGGTACAGATGGTGCCTCTTCTAATAATAATTTAGACATGCGCGAAGAAATGAAACTAGCTTCTTTATTAGCAAAGGTAAAAGGAGACCCCAAGCTCCTCACAGCCGAAGAAGTATTTCACATGGCTACGATCAATGGAGCTCAAGCTTATGGAATAGATGCAGGCCTTATAGAAGAAGGAAAGTTAGCTGATGCTTTGCTTCTCGATCTCAATAATGAACGTTTGATTCCCAATTATCATTTGATTTCAAACTGGGTTTATGCTGCCGATAGTCGCTGCATTGATATGGTGATTTGCGATGGTCAAATTATAATGGAAAACGGTTATGTTCGCGATCAAGAAGCTATTCTGGCCGACGTGCAGAAAATTATCAGTCAAGTGAAGTGATCTTAACCTAGAACGGTAATTGTTTTTTGGCGACTTCAATATAAAACCCATAAGCAATTGAATTTTTTCTTGTTTTAGAAAAACTGCCCGAGAAAGGTAAGTAACTTATTATTGTTAAAATAAGAAAGCAGATGATTAAGCTTTTTAGTAGGCCAAAAAGACCACCACCTACTCGATTAAGACTATTTAACGGTGTGTTTTTGATCCATTTATCTAAAAAAGAAACCAGCACATATATCGAAATTAAGGGGACCAAAAAGCCACCAACCATGCAAATTACTCGGACGGTGCTTATGCTTAAATCAAAGTTAGAGGCAATAAAAGCACCCACAAAATCGTAGGCAAAATAGGCGCCCAGTGCAGCAAAAACCCAAGCCGCTAGTTTAAATACGCTTTTGATTAAGCCAGACCACACGCCTAATAAAGAAAACAAAGCAACCACAATTAAGCAGACGATATCTATCCAATTCATAAAAACTCAACTAAAGAAAAAGAAGGCGCCAGTAAATGCCGCTATTGCACCGACACCAAACCCAACGGCTAAAAACAACCAGTTTTTTGATTTTTTTGGGGTAGGGGCATCGTCAAATGCTTGCCCATTACTTAAAGCGTTAAGCCATTTGGACATGCTAACATCGAGATTGCGTGGCAAGCCGTCCATAATTTTGTCTAGTTGACCCACTGCCTCCAGAGCACTTTGAAAACGTTTGGATTGTTTCTTTTCGAGCATCTTGCAGACCCAAAGTCGAAGGGCTTTTGGTGTTGATTTAGGGAACAGCTTTTTGTGGATTCGAATATTTAAAATGTACTGACTGGTGAGCTCCATCGTGTTGCCGCGAAAGGGGTGCTTTCCAGTGAGCATTTCAAAGGCAATAATCCCGAGGCTAAATAAATCGGAATGCGCCGTCACTGTTTTTCCGGTGATTTGTTCCGGACTCATGTAGGCAGCTGTGCCCAAAACACTTCCTGGGAGCGTCATCTCTTGGCCTGCACCAGCGTTACGTGCAATGCCAAAGTCTAAAAGCTTAACATGCCCATTTTTTTCGATCATCATGTTGCTTGGCTTTAAATCGCGGTGGATAATTTGGCGCTGGTGGGCGTATGCGAGGACTTGTAGGATTTCATGTAAAAAATAAAGGGTGGCGAAAATAGGGGGAATAGGAGAAACGTCTAGAATTTCTCGAAGTGTTTTGCCGTTCACAAATTCCATAGCTAAAGACAAGCGACCAGTGCGCTCTTGCCATAAAGAATAAGCATGTACAATATTTGGGTGCTTCAAATGAGCAAGGAGAGAGGCTTCTCGTTGAAAACGTTGGTTTAACTCTTCATAAGCGGTAAGGGTGGGTAGCATTTGTTTGACCACCACCATTCTATCAAGAGAGGGATCGTGACAAAGCCAAATATCTCCCATGGCGCCATGTCCAATTTTTTGTGTAGGCTTGTAGCCACCGATTTTAGCGGGTTTTTTAGAAGAACGTTGAGAAACCATAAAATAAATATAATAACTCTTCTATGGTTCAAGATAAATACGATGACGCTTTGTTTTAGGATTCAGGTTTGGGTAATCCAGAACGTAGTGTAGTCCTCTTGATTCCTTACGGGATAGAGCATTCCTTAAAATAAGCTTCGAATTCTGAACGGCGTTTCGGAAGGCTAAAAAGTCAATGTTTTTGGCTTCTTTTTGCTCAAACACTTTTTGGACTTCTTTTTCAAAACGCAACGTATTTTCTAGACCTTTATTTAGCCCTTCTGTGGTGCGCACAATGCCGCAACAAGCCCACATCACCTTTTGCAAGGCCAATCGTCGCTGTTTCCAAATGGCACCTTCGA
>DUVD01000010.1 GCA_012841225.1 Fibrobacter sp. | reverse complement strand
CTAATACTTGTCGAAAACTACATAATCAAGGTCTTTATATACTAAATGCCACTTTTCATTTTGCTGCAAAGCAAAAATCAGGGCATCAAAGCGAGCATAGTAACGCAAAGGAAAAACAGCGCGATCAATCCCTTCCTTGTCAGCATCCTTAAAAAAGCGCTTGGGGTTAACAGCATAATCTAAATACCGCTCAAAAAAAGAGGATGATTTTAAAATAAAACGCCCATCAATATAAGTCGCCTTAGCGGGATTACGCCAAGCGAGGTAACCTCCCATGCGATCATCATTAAAAAGCCTTCCTTGGTGTGGGTGTGAGGCCATCCATGAAGCGGCGACAACGGGAACCCTAGTAGATGCAATCATTGTTTTATCGTAAGGCAAAAGACTTCGAACCCAAAAACCAAAAATAAAACAAATAATTAGCAACGCAAAACGATTTAAGAAAAATGAAGTTCTAGGATTTCGCTCCCAAGATGCCTCACGCCAAATCAATAAAAAAGGCACGGCAACGGGTAAAAGAAGAACAAAATTGCGCTCCGCTATTAAGGCAAGAAAAGCCATAAGAATAAGCCATATCGAAACTACAGTTATTGACTTATCTCGAATAGAATTGAACAGTCGAAGCACGCCGAGCAACAAACAACTAAGAGAAAGTAAAAGAGCAAAAGCGGAAGAGAGGATCGACTCCCCTTCTATTAAAAGGGAAATCGGAGATCGATTCTCAGTAATTTGACTTGCAAATATCGCAGCAGAAGAAGTAAAACCTAAAAGCCGTTCTAATAATCCAAATGGATAAAGCCAAAGTAAATGCTTTTCACTATGAAAAAATGGTGTTAATAACAAAATCACAAAAAACAGAAACATGTAGTTGTAATTTTTTTTGCCTTTTCGAAATCCTATAAGAAAAACCGATACTAATCCAGGTCCTAAGATAAACAAACCCTGAGTTTTGTTCCACAACCATTGCACACTTAAAAGCAATAAAAACAAACTCAGCATTTTAAAATACGACTTTCTATTTTCCAGTTCTATTCGTATGATTTCAAACAACAAAACCCAAAATACACCCAGAAAAAAGAGTGAAAAAACAACAGGACGAATTTCAAAACAATAACGAAAGACGAACAAGAAAAATAAGGCAACTGCAAATCGATACTTGGAAACTTGTGCTAGCTGTTTTCTAAAAGGGAAAAGAAATAAAGCAAAAACACTACCCCATAGCATGGCCTTAAAAACTACTAATAAAGGAGCTCCACCTAAGTTAAAAACAGAATAGACGACTTGCTGAAAATACTCATGGATATTAATCCACGGTTCACGCGACTCAGTCCACATTAAAAAATCTTTTCCGGCTGTTCCCGTGACAAGCGATTCACGCGCACAAGCCAAGTGCCACCAAATATCGGTATCGGTCAAAGGGAACAAAGCAAAGAAAACAACGGCTAAAACAAGCGCAGCATAAATCATGGTAGCGTTTGAAGCAATGAATCAAGACGTGTTGTTAGTTTAGCTGCTCCTAATCCATTTAAATGATCGTAGTCATAAAACTCATTATTTATATAATCATGCTCGCCCATTTTATTCTCATCTATTAAATGAAAATTAGAGAATTTTTTTTCAAGTTCTTTAAGCCCTTCTGTGATCTTTATAGCTACAGAACGCCTTGGTCCATAACGTCCAAAAGATCCTGTTGTTTTATAAATGGCTTGTTGTGGAAAAACAACACCTACCACTTGTATGTTCTTCTCATTAGCGAGCGCTAACG
>DUVD01000116.1 GCA_012841225.1 Fibrobacter sp. | reverse complement strand
TAAAGGCAAAAGACACCTTAAGCAAGCGTTCGTTAAATCGAATCGATTGTAGGTTACTAAAATGATCGCTGTTTTCATTATTTAGCTCTCTTGGATAAAAGTATTTGGTTAAGCATTTCTAAAGCGGCGTTTTCCCATGTGTATTTATTCAATATTTGCATGCGCACTTTTTCTTGCTCTTCTGTAAATGTAGATAATGCTTTAGAAAACCAAAAGTTTTCGATAGCTTGAGCAATTGATTTTTTAGACTTTGGATCAAAATAAATGGCACAAGGGCCTGCAATTTCTTGCATTACCGAATGACTAGAGGTTAAAACCGGTGTATTAAAGGCAAGAGCCTCTAATACGGGAAGACCAAACCCCTCGTATAAAGATGGAAAAATAAGTGCTCTGCACCGGCGGTATAAGTCTTTTAACTCTTTGTTAGAAACATAACCTAAATGAATGATGCTTTTTTTAATTGGCGAGTTTTTAAGAATAGAGTTTAGTGCTAAGTTCTTCCATCCTGAGGGTCCTGTTAAATAAAGAGGAACGTCGATTCCTTTCTCGTGCAACAGTTCTAGTGCCTGAATTAATTTAATCAAATTTTTTCTGGGCTCGAGGCTCCCAGCAAACAAAAGAAAAGGTTCACGTTCGCTAAGTGGAGACGATGTCTCTTCAGCAAAGTAACCGCAAGAAACGATCCCTGTTTTAGAGGGGGGGATTTGTGGGTAAAAAAACTGCATTTCCTTTGCTGTAAAATCAGAAATACAAACTAAACGATCAGATGAAAATAAAGACTTCTCTCCAAACCATTTTTGGATATGGCGCACGCTCCATCGCATAGTTTTGGCGTATCGCTTGTAGACAAAATCATAAATGGTGGTGATTTTTTTTACTTTAGAAATAGGAAGTAAAAAAGTCGTTTGTTCTGGGCCCCAAAACACATCTATGTTTTCTTTTTTAACAAAGTAGGGTAGTACTAATTGCTGCCATAAAATGCCCGGGAGTTTAATTTTACCAGGACAAATAATGATTTTCCAACGAGGGTTTTTAATCAAATAATTTATAGGAACAGGAGAAAAAAGGATGAACTCATTTTTAAGATCTGTTTTTTGAATGGCATCTAGCAGTTGTGTAATATACCTGCCGATGCCTGCCTGAGGATGACGCAATGCCTTTATGTCAACACCAATTTTCATTATGATTTCCTTAAAAATTGTCTTGCAAAAGGAAGTCCTACAACGGAAAACAATGTTTTTTTTATTTTTTCTTTAAGAGAATTAGAATTGAAAAACAAAATATTTCGATTGCCCCAAACCCATAACAAATAACTAGGTACTAGCATTTGTTTTTCTCGTAGCATTTGCAAGTCCAAAAGAGCTGTTGTAAAAGTGACCTCGTCTTTTGTAAGAGGAATGCGATTAGCTTCATCGATCAACATTTTTAGCCAGTTGATGTTGACTAAAATAGAGTGTGCCATACTGGAATTTTTTTTAAGTCCAACAGCATTTTCTTCATGCAAACGATATTGAACGACCAAATCAGAAATAGCCTTAACCCCTTTACGTTTTTCTGCGAAAATGGCGAGCCATCGGTCATGAACACTAACGCCCTTAGGTATTGGTAATAGGTCATCCAGTAAATCGGCTTTAAAAAGCGATAGGCAACCCGAGACATTGTTAATTCCTGCGATATGAGCTAGAAATGGTTGTGAAGGAGAGATAAATGCAAGACTTCTCCACGAGGAATGTATTACATTTCCCTCTTCATCAATGACCTCTGCATCACCAAAAATTAAATCGGCTTCCTTAATCTTCTGGTTTAGAATAAATAATTTATTTGGTAGCCAAACATCATCTTGATCAGCAAGAGCGACAAAATCACCAGGTAGTTTTTGTTTATGAATTTCTTCTAAGGCCCGTTCAAAAGAAGCGCGATGCCCTTGATTGTTTTTTTGACGAATAATTTGAATGGGTAGTGTTTTAGCGTAGCGTTCTAAAATAGCGACACTACCATCAGATGAAGCGTCATCAACAGCGATAATTTGATCCGCTTTTAGGGTTTGATCGATTAAAGATCGTAGAAATAGTTCTAGGTATTTTTCACCATTATAGGTGGCTAATGCAATAAAAAGACGAGACATGCTCTAAAAATAGAAGATTTTAACTTAAAAAAGTCTTATTTTTATAAATTAAACACATGAAAAATCTGAATCGTATTGTATTAGTTTGCGATAAAAACCCGTGCACCAGCTTTGGTCGCCTTATTTTAGACACTAAAAAGGCTCTTTTAAATGATTTTGATGTGAAAATAATTTGGTTACAAACGCCTAAATACTTTCCTTCTTTTCATAAAACAGAAGAGGGTGATGAGTCTATTTTCGCCTCTTCACTATACACCGGTTTTTTTAGTTTTCGCAAACCCTTACAAAAACTATTGAAATCCTTTGCGCCTAAGTTCGTCTTGTTTATTCGTCCTGAATTAGGGTTTTTAGTTCCAGTAGCGAAAGTGGCTCTTCCTTCTGCAAAAGTGATGGTACAGGTTCACGACACCTTTGCCGAAACTCTTTATCCTAAAAGCATAAAGTACAAGTTAATCAACTGTTTTTTTATTCGCAACACTACCCAAGCTGATGCGTATATTTATGATTCTCATTATACTTGCATTGAGGCTCAAAATCATTTTAAAATAGCAGATCGTCCTTTTTGTGTTTTAGGTTGCGCTATTAATTTGGAATTATTTCATCATCGAGACGGCCTTCCAACAACTAAAGAAAAGTCAATTTATAGAGAATCACATCAACTCATTGGGTTTAATGGCTTTTGCTTAAATGTAAGTTTAGATGAGCCCAGAAAAAACCTGGAAACATTTTTTGAAGTCGCACGCTTAAGTCCTCAGACAGCGTTTGTCCGAATTGGAAAAGAATCTCCTCATATTCGCCGTATTATTCAAAAAAAACAATTGAAAAACGTGTTTCATTTTACGGAGATTTCGGCTGATTTATTGCGTGATTTTTATCGTCACGCAGACCTTTTAATTTTTCCATCGTGGCTTGAGGGTTTTGGCTTGCCCCCTTTAGAAGCTCTGGCTTGCGGTACTGCTGTAGTTTGCTCTTCTACGTCCGCATTAAAAGAAAATCTAGAAGGCGTTGCTCCTTTAATTAGTCCTCCCGACAACACTCAAGGTTATGTAGACGTGCTAGACAAATGCCTAAGAGGAGAGCCCGTAGTCGATTGGGAAAAGGCAGAGGCACTATTAAATTACTTTAGTCTTAAAAGTGTTTCAGAACGCCTTGTAAAGTTCTTGCAAACGCTCGTCTGAAACCTTAGATAAGCTTATCGCTTTTTTTCGCTTTTGGTGGCATGCCCTAAAGTTTTTTAAAAAATAAAAAATGACTTTGGGGTGCTTTATTAAATACGAAAAAGCCACTGCAATGCCTAAATTCTTATAAAGAACTTGAACCACATCTCGAGGATTCATCAGTAGCATTTTTTCTGAAGGGAGGTCCTTTTTTAATGAAACTGAGGAGAGTGGAATAGCAAAGGTTTGCCCACCCGCGTGGTACATACGTAGCCCTAAATCCAAGAAACGACTCCCAAGGCCTAATTCTAAATCGAATGCACCCGTGCGTTGAATTATTCTTCTGGTAACAACCATTAAATAAGGAGATGGAGCTGCCACGTAGCTCAGTGGCTGTTGGCTTTCTTCAGATGGAGTGAAGCAATCGACCGCAGGAAAGTCAAGGCACGCTTTAGCGATTTGATCTAAAAGCGTTTTGGTTATTTTTACTTCTTGATGAGCTATGATAATCCATTCGGCAGAAGTTTTAGGGAGTGCATCGTTGATGTTCTTGCTCGCAAACCAACCCAGAGCGTCGTCCTCAATAGGAGGTTCTATTTCTTTGGTAGGGTAAACGACAATATCAAATTGTTTTCTCATTTTAAAAGGCAAAGCTTAGGCCAAAACGGTGCTCCATACCGAGACCTTGAGTTAAATAAGAAAAAGAATAATCAAGTGCAAATAATGGGTGCAAAAAACCAGCGCCTAAGCTAAACAAACGCGCTTCGTTAGATTCACTTGAGCGAGATTGTGAAGCGAAAAGTTGTTTAACGTCTCGACTGAGATCCAACCAAGTACGATTAAATCCACCGCGTAAAAACACATGATTTCCCAAAATATATTCCGCACCTAAAGAAGAGGTTGCTTGTGAATAGCGGGGGAATGAATTATCTAAAAGCAAACTTAAACGAGGGATGTTTTTTGGTTTTAAAAAGCCAGATACAGAAATAGTTTGCGCCATAGCATAGGAGTCGGAAGAACCGTCATCAACATAGTCTTGTATCATGGCTCCAAAGTCTCTTGCAGTAAAAGAAAAACCAAAAATGGAGCTGTTAGACACCCAAGAAACCCCCCAGTCAACAGCTAGGGCAACAGCGGTTCTGTCTCCAACTTCACCTGAAAGCATGTCAGTCGCTATCTTGATTGTACTTCCAAAACGGAAATGGGTGAGAGGGAAGGCCGATGTCAGAGTAAAAAGTTGACTTTGAGGAGAATGAACTTGGCCTGTTGGCTCGCCTTGCTCATCATAGCCATCGATATCACCATAACGGATCCAACCGTAACTGGCTTGCACTGTCATGGCTTTTAATTTTCTGGAATAAGAGATAGTCGCTTGATTATCTGCGAAAACACCTGTTTGCCAATAAATAGCGACAGCATTTTTTTTGTCGTTTGCTATTTCGAGTCCTGCTGGATTTATTTGTACAATGCTTGGGTCTACCGAGGGGAGAGCTGCTGCTGAACGTTCTAGTGCCATGTTTCTAGGGCTCTGGAAAGACCTAGAAAAAGAGAAGACTTCAAGCCCTGCTTCGTTCTTTTGAAAATAAGAATGAGAAATTGCACTTGCAAACAAGCATAACAAAATAAAAAAACGAGGGTTTTTCAAAAAAATCATGATAACAATTTACAAAATTCTAAAGGGATGTTATATTTGGTTTCGTCGAGCTAATAGCTCAGTTGGTAGAGCAACGCCCTTTTAAGGCGTGGGTCGAAGGTTCGAGCCCTTCTTAGCTCAGAAAAAGCCGGTTCTTTTATTAGAATCGGCTTTTTTTGTACTCATTTTTTGCGTATATGGCTTTAAAACCTTTTTGCTCGCGTTAAAGCACTTTTAAAGGGAGAGCAAAATTCTTTTAATTACCTAAGAAAACCACTTTTAACGTCTATTCTAAAATTTTTCAACCAAATTAAGTGCTAAAACGAGCAGTTTTTAGAATTAAAACAATGCTTTATTAAATAAAGTGATGATTACGATTTACAAATTACTAAACGGTTATTATATTTGGTCGCGTCGAGCTAATAGCTCAGTTGGTAGAGCAACGCCCTTTTAAGGCGTGGGTCGAAGGTTCGAGCCCTTCTTAGCTCAGAAAAAGCCGATCCTTTCATTAGGATCGGCTTTTTATTTTATCTTTTAAGGCCT
>DUVD01000115.1 GCA_012841225.1 Fibrobacter sp. | reverse complement strand
GACCAGGATTACCTAAACCGACAATTAAGTACATTAAAAACCTCTCTATACAAGAGAAGGCTCACCGCAAGGCGAGCCTTCATCAAAACCTTCAAAAACCTTGCTTATTTTGAAGCAGCTTCTTTAGCACGTGACTTAGAAATAGCATAAATAACGGTGCGTTTTTTGGAAACCAAAGAAACACCTTCTTCCACTTTTAAGTTTTCAGCATAGAAAATAGTACCAGCAGAAGATTCTGAAATATCTACTTCAATAAAAGGAGGTATTTTCGAAACAGGTGATAAAAACTTAATGTAGTAGTTTTCTTGAGCTAATAAACCACCTTCTGTTTTAACGCCAACTGGAACACCAGACAAGCGAATAGGAATGCGAACATTCACAGAAGTATCTTTATCAATTCTTAAAAAATCGATGTGGGTAATTGCTTGAGAGATGGAGTCTTTTTGATAAACGTAAATAAGAGCGGAATTACCCGACTTACCGTCAATTTCAAGATCCAAAAGCGTATAACGCTTGCCAGGTGCTAAGACCTTGCGTACATCTGCAGCGTTAACGCTAAGATGAATTGGCTCTTGACCCTTACCATAATAGACAGCCGGAATTAGACCGGACTTGCGCATACGCTTTGTTTCGCGGCCTGCGCCTAATACTCTCGTGGTTGCTTTGAGCGAAGTGAACTCCATGATAACTCCAGTTAAAAAAAACCTATTGGGGTAGCTGGACTCGAACCAACGAATAACGGAATCAAAATCCGTTGTCTTACCACTTGACTATACCCCATAGGAAGACCCAAATATAGAGAATAAAAAAAATAATTAAAGGCTTAAATCCATTTTTTTTTCAAAAAACTTCGTTATACAAAGCCAACGTGTCTTATTTTCAATTTTTTTAGCCGCTAAACCCGCTTCTTTTGCACTTTCAAAAAAAGCAAAGACAGACGCTCCAGACCCAGACATCAAGGAAGACAAGGCTCCTAACTCTATAAGGTCGCTTTTCATTTTAGAAATCTCAGGAAACTGCGGGAGCACAGATTCTTCAAATTTATTGAACAATTCAGGAATGCCAGAGGAATTAAAATTTGATTTCCATTTATGCCAACGACCCTCGCCCGAAGGTTTAACTCCTGCATAAGCGGCCTTTGTGGGTACAAAGCATAAAGGGGTAGCAACTAAAAGAACCATATCAGTAGGCCAATCAATCGATGGCATAGGAGTCAAATGATCGCCGATGCCCTCTGCCAAGGCTAAACCGCCTTGAATTAAAAAAGGAACATCTGCCCCTAAACGAGTGCCCAAGGATTCTAATTGAGCACTTGTTAAAGACAAACCCCATATTTTATTTAAAAGGCGAAGAGCGGCTGCAGCATCGGCACTACCAGCGCCAAGGCCTGCGCCTATGGGCATTATTTTATTAAGATAAAGATCAGCGCCGCTTTTAACATTAAATTCACTTTGCAATAAATGCGCCGCACGATAAACCAAGTCCGTCTCAACTGGGTAATCTTGAGCCTTATTATAACGTAATGTAATAACCGAATCTTTCCGAAGCGAGGCTTCTAAGGTATCCCCGGCATCAATCGTTTGAAATGCCGTCCCAAGATCGTGGTAGCCATCTTCGCGTTTGGAAACCACATCTAAAAACAAATTGATTTTTGCTGGAGCGTACTCTTTATAAATCATTTCATCGTTCTCATCAAATTCATAATTTCTTCTTCGCTCATCAGAATATCTCTTGGCTTAGAATTACCCTTATTTTTACCACAAACGCCCAAGCGCTCGAGTTGGTCGACAATTTTACCCGCCCTACTAAAGCCAACACTAAAGCTTCTTTGTACAGCAGAAACCGAAATTCCTTTTACATTAATACACCACATGGCCACATCAAAAATCTTATTGTCAAGCTTCATGCCCATGTCCCCGCCACCCTCTTCTTCGTCCTGGCCTTCGCCTTCAAAGTCAAAGCTAGAGAGTTGTGGAAAATCCACATTTTGGTTACCGCATACTTCGGCAAGTTTTTCTGCCTCAGAATCCGAAAGAAACGCCCCGTGAACTCGATGCGGTTCTGGGTCTTCGGTAGCCCTAAATAACATGTCTCCTCTACCAAGAAGCTTTTCGGCACCAGCTTTGTCCATCACCGTTCTAGCATCGATCTGAGACGCCACCTTAAAGCTAAGCCGCGTAGGCAAGTTCGCCTTAATAAGCCCAGTAATCACGTTAACAGAAGGCCTTTGAGTGGCTAGGACCAAATGAATACCAACGGCACGAGCCTTTTGAGCAATGCGTGCAATTGAAACCTCCACCTCTTTACCAGCGACCATCATCAAATCGGCAAGTTCGTCAATCACAATCACAATAAATGGCATGCGCTTACGTTCTTCTTCTGGGAAGTCTTCATCTAATTCCCCCGCCTCTACTTTAGCGTTAAACCCAGCTAAGTTGCGAACGCGAGCCTGCGCTAAAATCTCGTAACGACGATCCATCTCATAGCAAGCCCATTTTAATGCCTTAACCGCTACTTCTGGTTGCGTAATAACCGGGTGAAGTAGATGAGGGATATTTTCGTATAATTTCAACTCGACCACTTTTGGGTCAACCAAAATCAAACGGAGTTCATCGGGCGTTTTGCTAAACAAAATACTCGCCATTAAGACGTTAATGCAAACCGATTTTCCAGAACCTGTTTGGCCGGCAATCAAAATGTGCGGTGCTCTAGCTAAATCCATAGTAAACGGATTACCTGTAATGTCTTTACCCAAAACAATCAAGATCTTTTCTGGTTTAGGGACAAAAACAGGGCTCTCTAAAATATCGCGGCAATACACAATATGCATCTTGCGATTAGGCACTTCAATGCCAACCACTGACTTACCTGGAATGGGGGCTAAAATACGAATAGACATCGCTTTTAAGGCGAGAGCTAAGTCCTCTTGCAGAGCAGAAAAACGAGACACCTTAACTCCAGGCCCTGGCTCTATCTCAAATCGAGTCACTAAAGGTCCCGTCGAAATACCGACCACCTTGCCTTTCACTTTAAAGTTTTCCAATTGAAGCTCGAGCTGCCCTCCTATATTTTGCAATTCCTCTTCGGAATAGTCGGCCGTCTGATCAGGTGTTGGAGGCAAAATTTCACTAAGAGCAGGGACTCGATAAGCATCATAAACAGTGGGGGCCTCGGGTTCAATCTCGCGAACCACCTTTTCACTTAAAGCCACTGTCGGCGCCGACTCCATCGATTCAGCAGCACAAAGGGTCTCTTCCTCGCAAAGGGGAATCGTTTCTTCATCCTCTTCTTCACGAAGCTCCACTTCACGGCGCACAAAACCTTCAATAGCAGGGCGTTCTCGGCGTTTATCATCCCAAATATTTTGCTCTTGAATACGCCGTAGCTCTGCAATTTCATCACGCAGCATACGTTTTTCTCTAACTCCTAAGCGATCCTCATTCTTTAGTAAATACCGCTCTTTTTTGGCAATTTCATCTTTATTGTCTTCAAAATCGGCGCCTGCAATAGTCTCTTCTACAATCGGCTCTGAAAACTCTTGCCCCGTAAGCGTAGCGCACCAAGAATCACTCGGTTTAAAAGGCTTAGAAACACCCGTTTTAAGAATGGTAAAGTCGTTGAGCGACAAAGGTTGCGCTTCTTGTTCCTCTATAATTAAACGTTCTTCTTTAGCTTCGCGAGCAATCGCACGACGTTCATTAAATGCATTGAAGTGCAAACGCAGTTTATTCCAAAATACTCCCACAAAAGAAAAATGGCGAAGGCGAAGACCAAATGCAAATACAGCCACCGCCAAAACAAGAAAAAAACCAATCAAAGCAGGGGCAATGGGCGAACTCCCAAAAATAGGGCGAGCCACATCTTGACTCAAAAAACTACCAACAAGGCCGCCATTTTCAAATAAAACCCCTTTAGAGGGATTTTTAACTTCATAAACGCGAAGCGAAAACAAAAAAGAAGTCGTAAACGAAAGCAACAACATGCCAGCAGCCACACGAAACAGGCGAAAGTGTTTCATATTCAAAATAAACCAAATAGACCACAAAACAGCCGCCAATGCAAAAATAAGAACCGACACTTTGCCAAAAATAAAAGTCATCGCACTAGGAAAAACGCTCCCTGCATAAGGACCAAGCCAGTTTTCGGCACCGCCAGCATAGCGCACCGTCACCGCCGCTAAGAGTAGAACTACACCAAAAGCAAAAAGCGCCCACCCGAGAATAATGCTCCAAAGGCCTTGTTCATTTCCTTTTTTCTTTTTTATCTTGCGATTTTTTACTTTTGTTGCCAATTCAAAACTCCTCTGAAACTAAGTTCTAAATATAAAAATCTAAGATTACTATGTTTTGGTTATGCCTTTAAAAGCCTCTAAAACGATTAAAAAAGTTACAGCAGCCGTTTTATTCACCTCTTTAATCTCGGTAGGGGTTTTATGGTTTGGCTCCCCGCACCAACACAACAGTGGCATTATAGTCTCCTGGGTGCAATCTATTGAAAACATTTTTTACGACTCTTATTTCAAATGGAAGACTACACAAGGTGACGATACCTCTTTGGAAAACGAGAGCGTCGTTATCACCGAAAATTACGACCCTCATATTTTTATTGTAGACATTGACGAACCCTCGTTAAGCAAACTAGGCAACTACAACGAATGGCAAAGAAAAATACACGCCGAAGTGATTGAAAACCTCTCTAAGGGAGGGGCATCGGCCATTGCCTTTGACATACTCTTTAAAAATGCGGACTTTGGTGAATATAAAGCAAATCAAACCATCGACATCCTCAAAGAAGTGTTACCCGAGCAAAATTGGATCAGCCACCGCGACCAAATTCAAAGCAAGTACAACGACGACTCCCTATTAATAGAAAGCATCCGCAAAAGCAAAAACGTCATTAACTGCGCCTCTTTTGACGACAGGCAAGCCTACAAGCACGAGTCACAATGGAAGCCCTTAAGCACAAAAGAAAGGGCACTTGACTTAGGCACAAGTTCCACCCTTAAAGCCTCTCAAGTCGACAAAGTCGACTACATCGAACCCAAAGACCTACTCGACAATATATTCCCTGAATTAGCGCAGGCATCGCCCCACATGGGCCTCATAAATGCCTACCCCGACAACGATGGCGTCGTCCGTCGCGTATCCATGCTTTACCG
>DUVD01000114.1 GCA_012841225.1 Fibrobacter sp. | reverse complement strand
TTTCGGAAAAAGCTTGTTTTTCTTCGATTGTTTGATCTGCGATTTTTTTAAGTACGGGGAGATCATTGACTGATTTCACAGTGAATTTAGCAGTGGCAGATGTCTTGCCTCCTTCTGGATCTGTGGCTGTAAAGGTGATTTGATCTGCACCGTTCCAAAATTTATCTGGTATTTGAATGGTAGCTACGCGCTTAGCGTCTAAATTCACTTGCAAGCCTGGAGTGTAACCTTTAGGGGAGCCCGGTGCAGGTTTTACATCGAATGACCAAATTAAGTCTTCCAATTTGTGATCAGGATCTTTGATCATTTCACCTAATTTAATTGGAGCGAATTCGTTTTTCTCATTGATTTCTTGATCATCAATTTTTTTGACAAATTCAGGAAGGTCGTTTATCGATTCGATGGTAAAAGAAACCGATTTTTCATCAGAAGCATTTTCTGGGTCTGTGACTTTAACAACTAAAGTTTCAGAACCATTCCAATAGATGCTTGGTGTTGTAATTGTCATCTTGCGATTAGCATCGATGAGCACTTTAAGTTCCTTGTTTCCAGATACAGTCCATTTTAATTTATTTTTCTCGTGGTCTGGATCTTCGACATAGTTATCTAATTCGATTGGCTTAAACTGTTGTTTTTCTTTAATGGTTTGTTCTGGTATATCTTTAAGGACAGGAGGATCATTAATCGATTTCACGCTAAGTTTAACTGATGTTGTCGCGGATCCGCCATCGGGATCTGTAGCTTTGATTGTGAGGGTTTCAGAGCCATTCCAATAAAGATTTGGAACCTTGAAAGTCACTTCACGCGTCTTAGGATTTAAAGAGGTCTTAATATCTTTTAACCCAGAAAGCTCAATTTTCAATTTTGAAATGTCATGATCGGCGTCCGATAAGAATTCATCTAAATTTATTGAATTTAGCTCACTCTTTTCTTCTACTAATTGATCTGGAATTTTTTTGAATACAGGTAAATCGTTAATCGATTTAACAGTATAGGTGACGTCTTGTTTTGCCGCAGCGCTTTCAGGGTCGGTGACTGTGAAAGTGGCTATGGCTGTGCCATTCCAATAAGTGTCTGGAATTTCGAACGTAACAATGTGCTTTTCGTTGACAGAAATGTTCAGTGTGCCCGACTCAGGTTCTTTGCCTTGATGCTTAACATTTACATCAATTGAGAGTTCTGCATTTTTATGATCTGGGTCTTTAATGTATTCGTCTATGTTGAAAGAGGCAAATGTCTTCTTTTCGTCGATAAATTGATTTGGAATTGGTTTAACAAAAACAGGGGCATCGTTTACAGAGTTGACGGTGAAAGTCGCTTGAGCTTCTGCAGAAGCGCCTTCAGGGTCTGTAATTTTAAATGTCATTGTTTCAGAACCATTCCATAGGGCGTTAGGAATTAGGATTTTTGCTTCCTTGCCAGTAATTTGAACCTTAAGGTCTTTGTTGCCTGTCACTGTCCATTTTAATTCCTCAAAAGTATGGTCTATGTCTCGGATTAATTTGTCTAAAGCAATTGGTTTAAACTGTTGTTTTTCATCGATTGTTTGTTCTGGAAAGCCCGCTATAAATTCAGGAGCATCATTGACCGACTTGACAGTGAAGGACGTTTTAAAACTAGCAGAAGCGCCCTTAGGGTCGGTCGCCGTAAATGTAAATGCTTCAGTGGGACCATTCCAGTTCACATTTGGAATTTTGACTGTCGCTATGTTTGATTTATCTATTGAGACTTTTAATTGATTGCCACCGCTTACGCTCCATTTGATTGTGCTAATGTCGTCATCAATATCGCTCACCAATTCAGATAAGTTAATTTGTTCGAACTCTTCTTTTTCTTTAATAGTTTGATCGGGAGATTTTTGCACGATTGGAGCGTCATTTACGGGGCGTACAGTAAAGGTGGCTGTTTTTTTGTCGCTCGCGTATTCGCCATCAGTGGCGGTGAAAGTGATTTTTGCAGTCCCATACCAGTTTGTATCTGGGATGTTGATAGAAGCCATTCTATTTTTGTCTATTACAACAGAAATGTCACCTTCTGCTTGTTCTTTGCCAACTGCTTGGACATCAGTTTCCCAAATAATTTGTTCTTTAGGGTGATCCATATCGATGACGTAATCATCGAGTTTAATAATGGTAAATTTCTTTCCTTCATCAATGGTTTGATCTGGAATTTGCTTTACTTCAGGAGGATTGTTAACGGATTCAACAGTGAAAGTTACTGTTTCAGAACCCGAAGCGTTTTTAGTATCTGTGGCGACAAAAGTAATGTCTTCAGAACCGTTCCAGTATTTGTCTGGGATCTTGACTGTGGCGATTCTATCTACAATAACCACTTTTAAATCTTTGTTGCCAGATACAGTCCAACGAATCGCTGCTGCATTGTCTTCCTTGTCTGTAACATATTGGTCTAATTTTATAAGAGCAAACGTGCCACCTTCCTTAACGGATTCACCAGGAATGCCGTTAACGGCGGGTGCATGATTCTCTTGAACTTTCGCTGCAGGTGCTGCTGCTGGCGGTGGTGCTGCTGCTGCAGGAGCCTCTTGTGCGGTGCCAGATACCGCAAAGAATAACCCTACCGAAACAAATAAAGCTGTTATAGAAGTTTTCACTAAATTCATTTATATCTCCAATGGATCCCAATTTTAAACAAAAACCCGACCATTAAATAATTTTTGTTCATTGAACTACAAAACAATAACACCTTCTCTTAGGTGTGGCCATGATTTGCAAAATATAACGTTTTTATCGGAATAAGGGTGTTTTTTTTTCAAATAAAGCGTTTTTGAGTTATTTCAAAAGGGCATTATTTGTCATTTCCTTCTTAAATTGTTGATTAATAAGCAAATACGTCGTTTTACAATCTTTATGAAATTAATAAAGAAAATAAAACTGTTTATTTTAATATATAATGCTTAAGAAAATGTTCTATTTTGTGTTTTTTTTTCTACTTTATTGTTATAAGGGGCAAATATTATGGAAAAAACAGACGAAAACTTAAAGAATTTTTTGAAAGAAGTCAGAGGGACTCCAGTTTTATCTCGCGCCGAAGAAAATCTTTTATTTAAATTGGTAATGAATGGAAGTAGAGAAGCAAAAGATAAGCTAGTGGAAGCAAATATTAAGTTTGCGACTAAAGTGGCGTTGCAGTATAAATGCGTGTCTCTTTCTTCTACAGATTTAATTAATGAAGGGGCTATGGGGTTGATTCGGGCTATTGAAAGCTTTGACCCTTCAAGAGGATTGAAGTTTATTTCTTACGCGGTATGGTGGATACGTGCCTATATTACTAGGGCTATTTACGAGCAAGACACTCTGATTCGCTTACCTTCAAATCAACGCTGGCGGCTTAATCAAGCAAAGCGGAACGCTACTGATTATAATAACATAGAAGACAACCTAAAGGTTTTAATGCAAATGGGCTTATCGGGGGTTTCTATCGATTCGCCAATTTCTAATTCGACGACGGTAACTTTTGCCGATGTCATTGCGACACCCAACTATTCGGCTGATGAAGACAGTCGTTCTTTGATTTCTGTATTAAAAAATGAACTTTCAAGTCGAGAATATATGGTGATGATCGAGTTTTATGGGTTAAATACCCCGTCGCCCAAAACTCTTGGCGAAATTGCCAAGACACTGACCCTTTCAAGGGAAAGGGTGCGTCAACTTAGAAATGAGTCCCTTTTAAGGGTTCGAAAAGCGATGAGCCAGACAGCCTCTTCTTGCTAGTTATTTTTATAGTCATAAAATATGACAAAAACGGCGATATAGATTATCTTTATAGTCACTGCAATTCTTTACAGATGGGTTTTTTATGAAATTTGTGTTTCTTTGCGATGCGAATTACCTCAAGGGTGATTTAGTTTCATTTGTGAATAACTTTCCAACTAATCACGAATTAGTGACTATGACCGCAGAAGAATTTCTTCAAGCGAAGGGCTTTTTAGAAGGTACTTTCGCCATTCTCGCTGAACGCTCTACCTGGCAGAAAAACTTTAGCGTTTTTCGTTATTTTGATTTGCTTCCCGTTCTCGAAGTCCTTCCCCTTGCTGTTGTTAGCCGCTCTCGCCGCCAGGAGCCTTTGAAGGGTCGTAGCGCAGTTCGTGGTTCAGAAGTGTATTTTAATCCCGCCTCTTCTCCTGAAGAACTTTTTATGGCAATAGATAAGTTTATTTCTGCTCCTCCAGTTGGCTTTGTCTATTCTAGAGGCTTCATAAAAGCGTAAGACTTATGCGACGTCGAGTACTGGAGTCTTTAGCTTCTCAAGGTGCTTTGGTCGCTTTTGTTTCGGCTCCAAAAGATCAAATAAATTCTTCGGATGCCAGTCTTTTAGCGCGCTCGTTTCATTCGAGTGCGCTTTCCCTTATTATAGACTTTCAAGGCGTTTTTGAAGACCAATTATCGACTTCGTTAGACTCCCTTTTTACTGAGCGTTTGAGCTTTAGCATGAACATTAGTGAACAAGACGGGTATGGTTTATTGACTTCTATTGGGAATAATCTTCCCGAAGACCCAAAAACGATTCGTTTCTTTTTACAGAATTTGGTGGTGTTGCAAAAGAAATACCCATTTATCTTGTTATTTCTTCCTCTCAAAAAGCATGTTTTTTTTGAAAAACTTCTCGAGGCCGTTAATTTATTAGTTGTTGCTCCTGCTGAGGGCGATTCCCTTTCTTTATTAGAAGAAACATTAAAAGAAGTGCGCTTTCTAAAACCTGAAAAGTGCCTTTGGCTTAGTTCTACCTTACCCGATAAAAAAAATAGTCCATACTTACGTGAAGAGTCGAAGGCTTATTTTCATTTCAAGGATTCAGCGGCTAAAGCCTGGGGGAGCAATCCTAAAATCCTTGCCTCCGAAGTTAAAAACGTTCTTAAAATTCAGATTTTAAAAAGAAACCCTTTAGAAGGATTATCTTGGCTTTTTATACGGTTGTTCCCGTTTTTATTTGTATTGTTGCTCCTCGTCCCTTTTATTTTGCCTAAAAAACTTGAACCTGGTGTTTCTAATCTAAGAGATGCTAGATCGGAACGAGATGTCTTGTCGGGCGCCCCTTATTTTTTATTTGATTTCGATGGCAAAGAAACGATTCAACGCATTGGGCGTTATGCAGTGGGGCGTTTTAATGCACAAGTCACTACCAATAAAATTTTGAATCACTACGTGGAAGAAGTCCTCGAGAAAAATGGTTGGCCTAAAAATTCTTGGAAGAAAGATAACGTTAACATACCACCTGCTGGTACGCGTCTTCAGTTTTCATCTCCAGATTTTTTATCTCCATCTAAAGCCGATTCTATTGGGCTTGCTTGGCAATATTTCACAAGCCTTATTTCGGATAGCGTTGCCTATTTAACAGAACTTTATCACGAAACTCCTGGTGCAGTGGGGCGCGTACATTATGGTATTGATATCGCAAGCCGTCAAGGAGCACGCATTTTAGCTCCTTTTGCGGCTAAGGCTTGGACATTTAAAGACGATCGCGGTGGGGTAGTTATTGGCCTTGTACATGAAAAAAAAGTAATGCTTTTTATGCATTGTGACCAACTTCTTTATTTAGATGGGCAGGAGGTGATGGCAGGAGACCCTATTGCGACGGTCGGAACAACAGGGCACACTACTGGACCCCATGTTCATTTAGAAACCGGGGTGATTGTTCCCAATGGCAAGAAGAATTTAGGAAATGTGCGCTATAAAACTGTGAACCCCATCACTTGGTTCTATTCGCAAGTGAAAAAATAGCGTGTAGTAAGTAAAAAGTTACAAAAATAGCCTCGTTTTTTCTGAAAAACTACATAATTTTAAAGGTGGGATAAGGTTGGATTACACTTCAATAGGAGTTGACATGCGTTTGTCCTTATTAATTTGCTTTACATTAACCACTTTATTTGTCGGTTGTTCATCTGTTTGTATGCCTAAAGCTCGAGTTGTTGAGCATGATGCAGAACGGAGAATTCCCGCTATTGACGATATGATTGTTGAAATGAAGCAAGATTACATCAATAAATGTTATGCGCCAGTAATGAAGCGAAATCCTCCCGAAAACTCTTGTCAAACAGAACTTTTCCAAATGCTCGAACGCCGTTACCATATTGACTACAATCAAAATCAAGTGAATATGGCCTCCAACGACCTTTTCTTTAGAGATGTAGAGGTGCAGTTAAAAAAGATGGTTCGCACAGACCCAGATGTTCGCAATGCCGTTAAAACAGGTGCTTTTACTAGCGCAGACGAAATGCTCTCTTATTATAAAGACAAGTATGCATTTGAGTCAAGTCACTAAATTTTATTTTTTTCTTATTGTTTAAGCAGAAGGCTTTTCGAAATCATTCGAGAAGCTTTTTTTTTTCTATATTTCGGTTACATTTTTTAAGTGGTAATTTTATGGGCAAGAATTTATATCAGAAGATTTTTGAAAGCCATACAGTAGCTAAGCTGCCTAGTGGACAATTTCAACTTTTTATTGGACTTCACCTTTGTCATGAGGTGACTAGCCCTCAAGCCTTTGCAATGCTCCGCGAAGAAGGGCAAACGGTGCTGTTTCCAGAGCGAACTTTTGCAACAGTGGATCATATTATCCCAACTACAACCGCCGAACGTGCCCGTCCTTTAAAGGATGCCATTTCGGAAGAGATGTTCTCTCACATTGAAAAAAACACAAGTGACTTTGGTATTCGGTTTTTTGGCCCAGGTACTGGAGAACAGGGTGTTATTCACATTGTCGGCCCAGAAGCGGGTGTCACTCAACCTGGCATGACTGTTGCTTGCGGTGATTCTCATACCGCGACTCACGGGGCTTTTGGTTCCATTGCTTTTGGCATTGGCACCAGTCAAGTGGCCGATGTTCTCGCTACTCAAACGCTCGCCATGAGTCCTCTTAAAACACGTCGTTTGCGATTTACGGGTAAATTAAAGTTAGGGGTGACGGCCAAAGACGTTGCGCTTGCTTACATTGCAAAGCTCGGTGTAAATGGCGGTGTAGGTTATGCTTACGAATTTGCGGGCCCCGTTATTGACGCATTGGATATGGAAGGCCGTATGACTATTTGCAACATGGCCATCGAAGGCGGCGCTCGTGTTGGTTATTGCAACCCAGATGAAAAGACTTTTGCCTTTTTAAAAGGTAAACTTTATGCGCCTAAAGCCGATAAATGGGACGAGGCAGTAGCTTATTGGAAAACAGTAGCTAGCGACTCCGATGCCGTTTACGACGATGAAGTGGAAATCAATTGCGATAAATTAGAGCCCATGGTCACTTGGGGAATTACCCCCGCCCAAGGGATTCAGTTAAATGAAAACATGCCAAAAATCAATGATTTTAGCGATTCAGAACAAAAAACCATTATAGAAGCTTACGAATATATGGGTTTCGACGAAGGCTCAAAAATTATTGGTACGCCTATCGACATCGCTTTCGTAGGAAGCTGCACAAATGGCCGCCTTTCTGACTTGCAAGCAGCTGCTGCGATTATGAAAGGCAAAAAAGTAGCGCCTTCTGTTCAAATGTGGGTGGTGCCTGGTTCTATGAAAATCAAACGCGAGGCAGAAGCTATCGGTTTAGATAAAATTTTTATCGATGCTGGTGCCGAATGGCGAGAAGCGGGCTGTTCTCTTTGCTTAGCGATGAATCCAGATAAGTTAAAGGGTCGCCAAATTAGTGCGAGCTCTAGCAACCGTAATTTTAAAGGACGCCAGGGAAGCCCTGCAGGTCGTACACTTTTGATGAGTCCGGAAATGGTTGCTGCTGCTGCTATTGAAGGTAAAGTGACTGATGTTCGGAAGTACCTCTAAGGAGATTTTTATGAGTATGCCAATTATTAATAAAATAAAAGGTGCTGGCGTTCCCCTTCGTGGTAACGACATTGACACAGATCGTATTATTCCTGCTCGTTTTTTGAAGTGCGTGACTTTTGAAGGCCTCGGCGAGTTTGCTTTTGCAGATGATATTAAAGGGCTAGAAGCACAAGGCAAAATACACCCGTTTCGCGACCCGGTTTATGCGAAGGGATCGATCCTCGTTTCTAATCAAAATTTTGGTTGTGGTTCGAGTCGGGAGCATGCGCCTCAGGCTTTAAAGCGTTGGGGTATTACTGCCATTATCGCCGAAAGCTATTCCGAAATCTTTTTTGGTAACTGCGTTGCCTTGGGAATTCCTTGTTATAAAGTAGATCACCCTACTGCCGAGAAAATTCTTTCTTGGATTGAGGCTAATCCTACTCTTGAAATGGAAACGAGCACTCAAGATCTCCTTTTAAAAATGGGCGGGGAGTCTATAGATTTGATTCTCGCTAATGGGCCTAGAGGTCAGTTTTTAGACGGTTCTTGGCACGCTAGGGCAGCGCTTAGGTCTAATATGGATAAAGTGGCTCAAGTGGCTTCCGAACTCCCATATATGAAATTTTTAGCTTAAGGCTATTTTTGAAATTAAAGCAACCTTAACTAATTGAGGTTGTTTTTTTTTTGCTATTTTGCTGAAATTGTTTTTATTCATTTTAAAATTAAAAGTGAGGGCTATTATGAAAAAACTTCTCCTATCTATTACACTAATTTATTTTTTATTTGGGGTTATGGGCTGTTCCCCCTCTTTTCAGGTGATTAATCAATCTTGGGTAGATAAACCGGCCACTTTAACCATTTTGGTTTCTGAGCCTTATGTCATCAATAAAGATGATTTGGTTGATGACCTTCCCAATGAGCTGAATACCTTTTCCTATTGGTTTAGTGGAAGGCTTGCGACTGCTATTGCAAACAAGACAAGCCTCAAAGTAACTGTTCGAGTGATGACAGAAAATGATTTTGTTTTTGAAAGAGTCCTTTTATCTAATGGCAAAAGCGTTATAGCCCCTAAACCAAAACAACCAGTGGAAGGCGAGCTGCTACTCTGCGTTAGCCCTATTAAAACAAGCCGCTATGAGCAGACAACAGAAAGTCCAGTTGCTTCAGGTACAATGGGTTCATCAACTACAACAAGTAGCTATTTACGCTACGAGGCTAATTATGCTTATTATGACGCCCAAAAAGGGACTAATTTAGGGTATGGCTTAATTGATGTACGAAGTGGTTTCAGTTTTTATATGGACGCTACTAATTGGGAAGAAAATGTGCTTAAAATGGTAGAACTTCTCGTTAAAGGGACTCCTTTAGTTAATTAAAAGCATTGTTTTAGCGTTTTAATAGGTGTCATTTTTTAACGCCTGTTATTTTAATTGCAGTTGACTTTGTTTGGAGCACTGTCAGCTTGGGTGGCGCGTTTATTCCAATAATAAGGTGTTATTAAGAGGGCAATTAAAAAAAAGGTTCGTCCTCTTGGGGATGAACCTTTTTTTATTTATTAATCGATTTAAAATTCATTTGCGTTTGTTTTTTCTTGTTTCAAGCCATTCGTCAAAGGATATGGTTCGGTCGACATAACCTGTAGGGGTAAGTTCAAGAATTCGGTTGGCAACGGTTTGTGCTAATTCATGGTCTTGAGTACAAAAAATAATGGGTCCCGTATAAGCTTTAAGACCGTTATTTAGAGCGGTAATCGATTCGAGATCTAAGTGCGAGGTGGGCTCATCGAGCATTAAGGTATTTGCATTAGAGAGCATCATGCGGCTAAGCATGCAACGCACTTTTTCGCCTCCAGAAAGAACCCGTGCTGACTTGAGGGCTTCTTCTCCTGTGAAGAGCATTCGACCCAAAAAACCTCTGATGAAGGTTTCGTCAAGTTCTACGCTGTATTGACGTAGCCAATCGACAAGAGGAAGATCGTTGTCAAAAAATTTGTCGTTGTTACGAGGGAAATAATTGTAGTTAATGGTGGTTCCCCACTTAACTGAGCCTTTAATAGGGTCTTCTTCACTGGTAATCGCTTCAAAAAAAGCGGTTTTAAGAGTGTCGAATTCGCCGACAAGAGCCACTCTATCTTGATTCCCTAAAGAGAAGTTTAGCCCTTTTAGAATGCCGGCTTCGCCACCATCTATAGAAAGATCACTAACTTCTAATACAATTTTACCGGGTTCTCGCTCCATCTTGAAATTAATCCAAGGGAATCTACGACTAGAAGCGGGCATTTCTTCGATAGTCATTTTTTCGAGTAGTTTTTTACGGCTAGTCGCTTGCTTTGCTTTAGACGCGTTTGAGGCGAAGCGACGAATAAAGGCTTTTAGCTCCTCAGTTTTATCTTCAGTCCTTCGGTTTTGATCTTTGCGTTGTTTTTGAGCAAGTTGGCTTGCCTCGTACCAAAATTCATAGTTGCCCGCATAGATATTGATTTTACCGTAATCGATGTCACAAGTGTGTGTACAGACGTGATTAAGAAAATGCCTATCATGCGAGACGACAATCACCGTATTTTCAAAACGTTCTAGATAATCTTCTAGCCATTTAATGGACTCTACATCTAAGTGGTTCGTAGGTTCGTCGAGGAGCAAAATATCTGGATTACCAAATAAAGCTTGGGCCAAAAGAACGCGTACTTTTTGACTGGCATCTAAATCGGACATGAGGCTTTGGTGAGACTCTTCTGGAATGCCAAGTCCTTTTAACAATACTGCCGCATTGGAGTCGGCTTCATATCCACCGATTTCGCCGAAACGCGTTTCAACCTCCATGGCTTCCATGCCTTGCTCTTCTGTCATTTCTGGAAGAGCATAAAGTTCATCTCTTTTTTTGCTGAGATCTGAAAGTTCGGTGAAACCCATAAAAACAGTGGCTATTACGGTTCGGTCTTCGTAGGCGAAGTGGTCTTGGCTAAGGACCGCTATTCGCTCTTTGCTGTCTTTAGATACGCCACCAGTGTTTGGCTCTATTTCTCCAGAGAGAATTTTAATAAAGGTGGATTTACCGGATCCATTAGCGCCAATAACGCCGTAACAGTTACCGGGTTGAAAAGAAAGATTGACGTCTTTGAATAAAACTCTACTGCCATATTGCAGGCTAACTTGGGATACATTAAGCATGCCCGAAACTTAGAAAAAAAAATAAAAAGGAGGGATTTAAAATAGGATTCCGCTGCGTTAGCATAAGCTTAATGGACATGGTTTTTTATGAATAAAAAAAAAGCCCGTCAAATAGACGAGCTGTTTTTAGAATAGAATGTTTTTAGTGCCCTGCTTTTTCTAATTCGCGAGCATTAATAATCAACATTTGTAAACGATTTTCAATGTTTGCGAAGCTAGTATCGGGATCGTAATCAAGAGAGAGCACCTGGATATGAGGGAATCTTTCTTTTACCGCTTTAGTAAGTCCTCGACCCGAGATGTGGTTTGCAAGGCAAGCAAAGGGTTGCACAATAATAAAGCTATTGATCCCGTGCTCGGCATTGTAAAGAATTTCTCCTGGAATAAGCCACCCCTCGCCAGTGTTATATGTGGGGTCAATAATATCTTCAACGAGGTGTATTAATTCGGTACAGTCTGCATGATGCTCGTAGAATTTAAACTTGGTTAGTCGCTTTTTCACTGTATTGATGGCAAAGGTGTACGCTTTTGCAGTAAGGCCACCTATTAACGATTGCATTATAGGATTAGGAGAAAAACCGCGCTTTAATTTGGCGTTGAGAACAACTTCATCCACACGGAAAAAGTCGACCATTCCTGGAAGGAATACTTCCATGCCATTGTCCATTAAATAGTTTTCGATAAAGCCGTTAGCACTCGGGTGGTAGTTCATTAGGATTTCACCTAAAAGAGCCACTCTTGGTTTACGAACGCTACGATCTGCCTCGATTTTATTGAAGTCGGCAATGCATTGATCAAGAAGTTTAAGTGCTTTTTTGGGGTAAGCAATTTTTCTTTTTGGCAACTGACCTAGTTTCTTCATTAGTATGGGAATCCAATGATCGTAAACTTTTTGGGTGTCGCCTTTGTTGATTTCGTAAGGACGAATAGCTCGGTACATGGTTTCAATGGCGTCCATAACGGAGAGGCCCCAGAGCATGTGTAAGCGAAAGTCTAAACCCACCTTAAAACCCGGATGCATGTTTTTGGTGTCTGTGCCTGTGGTGATCATGGCGACATCCGTGTAACCCGCTTCATCTAGTGCTTTTCTTGCGAGCACAGAATATTGCCCAGCGCGGCAGTTTTCACAATTTTTGGCAAGCCCAACAGCCACATTTTCTTGCTTTACGTTTGGGTTTTGCTCTAGCCAAAGCAGGTTTTCGCCGATGTTTACTTGAGCGGGAAAGCAAATGTCGTTATGGACGAATTTTTTTCCTAATTCAATGGCCCTTTTGTCGGCAAGGGGGAGAGTGATGGTGTTAAAACCCTGGCTATTAAAATACTCAGAGGCGAGAAGACTAAATGGAGCAGAAAGGTTAGGAATAAGAACCTTTCTTCTTTTTTTATCTTCTTTAGTAAATGGAGGGGTAAAAAGAAGTTCTTCAGATTTTTCTTTAAGGGCCTGCTGGGCTTTACGTCTAGATTTTACTGTCTCAATAAAGCTTTTTACGCGAATGCTCACAGGACCTCTGGCATCGCCTTCGTCTAATTTTAACATTAAGAGCTCTTTGGATGATTTAGTGTGCAAAATACGGTTCATTTCATCGGTTAATATGGAGTCGTGCCCACAACCAAAGCTCACTATTTGAACTAATTCAATTGAGGGGTCATCAGCGGCAATCATGGTGACACCTAGCATTCTCATATGAAATGAATTTTTGACTTCCATTCTAGTGGCTTTGGGAATGTCTTGGTTGTAAACACCGGGTAATGATTCGGTGGTCATGACAGGGATTCCCATGGAGGTAAAATGGCTTGCTACGTTATGATTGACTAAGCCATCGGCGTGATACGGCCTACCGGCAATTACGACTGCAAAACTGTCTTGAGCGCGCACGTCATCTAATATTTTTTGCCCTTCAGCAATCAATGTGCTCTCGTAGGTGTGGAGAGCTTTTTCTGCTTCTTTAATTGCTTTTTTTAGAATGTTTTTAGGGATATTCCAGTTATCGTGAAACCAAGTGATTGTTTGCTTGGTGCGCATCTTGGTGTTAAACCAGTGGAATATAGGGTTATCCATAGGAACACCGTAATTTTTTTCTGGCGCATCGGTATTTTGGCAAACGCTTGGGTAGCCCTGAACAACGGGGCAAACAGCGGTAGCTTTGAATTTGCTGTGGTCACTGGGTAATGCGATAAACATAGGAAAGAAAATGCGGTCGGCTTTTTTATCGATTAAGTCGAGAATGTGGCCGTGAGCCAATTTGGCTGGGAAGCAAATGGTGTCGGAAGGTACGCTGTGTAAGCCTCGTTCGAAAAGCGGGTAATCACTTTGCTTGCTGACGATTACTTTGTAGCCAATCGAAGTGAAAAATGCTTTCCAGAAAGGTAGGCTAGACCAGAATTCAAGAACGCGAGGAATGCCGATTGTTTTACCAGACTGAGGAAGCAATTGAGCAGGACTGTAGTCCTTGACCAAGAGTTGATTTGTCCTTTTAATCATGTCGGGTACGGAGAGCATTTTGCGATGAATCTCAGCGACCAGTTTTTTGGTTTCTGGATCGTTCGGGTCGGAGGTGACTTCGCCTCGTTCGCAGCGGTTTCCAGTTACAAAACTAGAGCTGTCGCTAAATGTGACTATAGTTCTTGAGCAATGATTAGTGCAGTAGTTGCATATTTGCCCTGGTTTATTATCCCAACTAAAGGACCTAGCTGCTTCTAAACCGATAAAAGTGGTTTTTAAATCTGGATTTGTTATTCGCTTTTCTTCCATAAATCGTTTGGTGAGAAGAGCGATACCAATGGCACCCATTTCACCTGGGCGCTCTGGGCGTATGGGGGTTAAGCCGGTGTGTTGTTCAAAAGCACGAAGCACGGCATTGTTTTTAAGTGTGCCTCCTTGAACGACCACGTGCTTGCCAAGTGTGCTTAAGTTGCGAATGCGAATCACTTTGGTGAAAACATTTTCGATAATGGATCTGCAAATGCCCGCGATAATATCTTCGGGTTGCTTGCCATCTCTTTGCTCGGTAATAATGGAGCTGTTCATAAAAACGGTACAGCGACTGCCTAATTTAGAAGGGCTTTTGGCCCGGAAGGCGAGTTCTGCAATTTCTTCCATTTTAATACCAAGGGACCTAGCGTAGGTTTCGATAAACGAACCGCAACCCGAGGAGCAGGCTTCGTTTAAAATAATACCTGTTACCACACCATCTTGGACTGTAATGGCCTTCATGTCTTGGCCACCAATATCTAAGATAAAGCTAACATCAGGGCATACGTGTTTGGCTGCAGTAGCGTGAGCGACAGTTTCTACCGTGTGGTAATCGGCGTGGATGGCTTTGGCGATGAGTTGTTCTCCATAGCCTGTGGTACCGACGCCTAAAATATTAAGTGTACAGCCAAATTCTTCGTAGCGGTCGGCGAGTTGAACGAGTGCTCGTTTTAATACGGCGAGAGGCTCTCCATCGTTACTTGCATAAAAGCCGTCGATGACGTTTTCATTTTCGTCCATTAGCACAAGTTTCGATGTAGTGGAACCAGCGTCTACACCCAAGTAAGCATTTAAGGTGCTACCAGAAGCCGGTTGAGGATAATGAGGGTCTGCCATGGGATGGCGAGTTAAAAAGTCTTTTAATTCAGCGTCATCCTTAAAAAATCTTTCGGCTGTTTCGGTTCGTTCGGATGCTCTTTTTTCGTTAAAGTGAATAAGTGCATCAGCAGAGTTTTTTTGATTGTAATCGCATGGTTTATCGACAAACATGGTGCCAATAGAAAGGGCAGCGCCCCAAGCAACGAGAACTTCGGAACGTTCTGGGACTAGTGCTTGCTCATCGGTAAGGCCTAAACGTTCTTTAAAAACGCGCACTAAAGTGGGGTTAAATGTTAAAGGGCCACCTTCAAATAATACGGGTGCTTTGATTTCCATACCTTGAGCGAGGCCACCAATAGTTTGTTTGGCGATGGCGTGAAAACTCGATAAAGCAATATCTTCTTTAGCGACGCCTTGGTTTAACATTGGTTGAATATCAGTTTTAGCAAAAACGCCGCATCGGCCAGAAATTTCATAAACTTTAGAGCCGCGTATAGCGTAAGATTCAAAGTCTTCTGTTTTTATGCGGAGAAGTTCGGCGACTTGGTCGATAAAGGCCCCTGTTCCGCCAGCGCAAACCCCGTTCATTCGCATGTCGCTTGCAATCAATTTGCCAGTAGTGCGATCTTTTTCAAAGAAAATAACCTTGGCGTCTTGACCTCCAAGTTCAATAGCCACTCGTGTTTCTGGACACGTCGCTCTAACGGCAAGAGCATTGGCAACTACCTCTTGAACAAAAAACGAGCGAGTAGCCTCTCCGAATGCTTGCCCACCACTGCCACAAAAAGCGGTTTTAAAGTTTTTTCCTGGATACAAATCATGCGCTTCGGTCAAAAGCTCGAGGACTTTTTTTGCTTGCATCGCGTTATGACGCTGATAGGAATAATGAAGAAGCGCAGAGGTTTCAGGGTCAACTACTGCAATTTTTACAGTTGTTGAACCGACATCTACGCCAACCCACAAATCATTTTTTAACGTATTCATAATAAGAGAAATTTAGAAAGAAATAAAAATTTGAGTTGTATATTTGTTATCTTTGTTAAATATGAAAGCATACTTATACGATACGACTCTTAGAGATGGAAATCAAGACCGAAAAATTAGCCTTTCTTTAGCCGATAAACTGCAAATTGCACGGTTATTAGACTCATTTGGGATTGATTATATTGAAGGGGGGTGGCCCAATCCGAGCAACCCTACAGACGAAGAGTTTTTTAAAAAAATAAAAGAAGTAAAGTTAAAACACGCTAAAATAGCTGCCTTTGGCTGCACCCGTCGCCCAGGTATTTTGGCCGAAGATGACCCCCTATTACAGGCTTTGGTAGCAAGCGAAGCCCCTGTTAAGACCATATTTGGTAAAACTTGGGATCTGCACGTCACTGAAATTATTCGCACCACTTTAGAAGAAAATTTAGACATGATTGAATCTTCTATTGCGTACTTAAAAAAGCACTCTGAAGAAGTCTGTTACGATGCAGAACATTTTTTTGATGGCTACAAAGCAAATCCGCAATATGCTATAGATACATTAAAGGCTGCTGAACGTGGTGGCGCTGATTTTTTGGTTCTTTGTGATACCAATGGTGGTACAATGCCTTGGGAAGTTGAAGAGATGACCAAAGCCATCAAAGAACAGTTTTCCACTCCATTAGGGGTGCACGTTCACAACGATTCTGGTTTAGGCGTGGCGAACACCCTTTACGCTGTAAAAAGTGGTGCCATTATGGTACAGGGCGTTTTTAATGGGTACGGCGAGCGTTGTGGCAATGCCAATTTAACGACTGTAGCTGCTAACTTGCATTTTAAAATGAACGAGACGTTTTTTGCAGAACAAAGCATAGCGAAACTTCGTTCTTTAAGTTTGGGCATCGATCAAATCGTTAATTTACCCAGTGATGTTAGGGCTCCCTATATTGGCGATGCGGCATTTGCCCACAAGGGTGGTGCCCATATCGACGGAGTCATGAAAGTCCCTCGTAGTTTTGAGCATATCGATCCTCTTAGTGTTGGCAATGATCGCGTTTTTGTCACTAGTGATCAAGCGGGTGGTTCTCTTGTTGTCGAAAAATTAAGAGAAATAGAGCCTGGCATCGATAAAAAAGACGAGCGAGTAGCCCAGCTTTTAAAATTAATCAAAGAACGTGAAAATGCTGGTTGGCATTTTGATTCAGCAGAAGCCAGTTTTAAAATGCTCGCCTCTCGCAGCTTAGGCCTGTTCAAAGAGCCTTTTGAAGTTTTAAACTACCGTGTCATCGAAGATAAAACGCTCGATGGCGTTAGTGTCTCGCAGGCCTCTGTAAAACTTAGAGTTGGTAAAGAAGTTAACCACCAGGTTTGCGAAGGTGATGGCCCGGTGAATGCTTTAGATGCAGCCCTACGCAAGGCTTTGCTTCCCTATTTTCCATGCTTAGCAAAAGTACGTTTAGACGACTTTAAAGTGCGCGTTTTGGGATCAAATGTAGGCTCAGATGCTAAAGTGAGGGTTTGGACCACTTTTGGTGACGAAAATGAACAATGGAACGTTGCTGGAGTGAGTGCGAATATTATCGAAGCATCTTGGCTTGCCTTAGTCGACGGCCTTTGCTACAAAATCCTTAAAGATACTAAGTGAAAAAGGTTAGCTTCTAATGAAAATACTAAAAGTCAAGCCGAATTCTCCAGAAATTAAACGCTTATGCTCACGTCATATTGCACCGACTAAAGAAATCCAGCAAAAAGTGGATCAAATTCTTTTAGATATACGCACTCATGGACGCTCTAAAGTAATTGAATACGCGAAAGCTTACGATGGATTAAAGGGAAATCGCTTGTTAATTTCGCCGGCAGCAATTGAAAAAGCGGCGCTTCAAGCGCCTCCAGCTTTGCAAAGGGCGTTAAAGCAAGCTATTAAAAATGTGCGTGTTTTTCACGAGAATCAAGTGGAACAATCTTGGGAAATACAAGGAAAAGATGGTGTGGTTCTTGGGCAACGTATTCGCCCCATGCGCCGCGTTGGGCTTTATGTTCCCGGTGGATCAGGTTCTTACCCAAGTACTGTGATTATGAATGCCGTGCCCGCTATTGTAGCTGGAGTTCCTGAAATTGTGGTGGTAACTCCAATCAAAAATGGTTTAGAACCCGCTCTGGCTTTTGTTTTAAAAGAACTTGGTATTACAGAAGTATATCATGTTGGTGGAGCTCAGGCTATTGGGCTTTTGGCCTATGGTGTTAAAGGAGTCGAGCCAGTCGATAAAATCGTTGGTCCTGGTAACGTCTTTGCCGCTATTGCTAAAAAAGAAGTTTTTGGGATTGTCGACATCGATATGATCGCCGGCCCTTCCGAAATCCTTGTTCTTGCCGATTACACTTGTGATCCCGATTTTGTGGCCGCTGACTTGCTTGCCCAAGCGGAACATGGGTCAGGTTTTGAAGCCGCTATCTGCATTACCGATAGCAACGATGTTGCTCAAATGATTGCCGCTTGTGTTGATATTCAGGTGGAAAACTCGCCTAAAAAAGAACTATTAGAAAAAACCTTAGAGCAGTATGGGCGGATTCTTGTTGTAGACAATTGGTTTGACGGCATCGAAATTGCTAATAAAATTGCTCCTGAACACCTAGAAATTATGACTTTTGAAGCTAAAGCCATGTCTGAATCCATAGAAAACGCTGGCGCTATTTTTATAGGTCCATTTTCTAGTGAATCAGTTGGTGATTATTTTGCAGGCCCTAACCATGTTTTACCGACTAATGGTACAGCTCGTTTTTCTAGCCCCTTAGGCGTTTATGATTTCATAAAAAGAACAAGCATTATTGAGTACACTTCGACCGCTATAACCAAAAATGGTAAGGCAATTGCCTCAATTGCCATGGCGGAAGGATTTTATCATCATGCTCAAGCTGTTTTAAAGCGATTGTAATCTTGCATTTTTAAAAAGCTTTGTTATATTTATGGCCCATTCGGGATGTAGCTCAGTCTGGTAGAGCGTCTGCTTTGGGAGCAGAATGTCGTCAGTTCGAATCTGGCTATCCCGATAAAAAAACTCGATATAACTATATCGAGTTTTTTTTATTTTAAACGGTTGTTAATGGCGAAGCATTATAATTGTTAAAAGGATTAGTAGATTTTAAGGTTTTTGATGTAAAAACTTACGAGCAACCCTGTTTGTTATTCAAATAGCCCTAATTAATAATTAAAAAAGCACTCTTATTATATAAAAAGACCCCCGCTTTTAAAAGCGAGGGCCCATAGCTGTGATTAAACTGAATTGGTCGTTTAATTTTAATCTAAGAATAAATTTAATATAAATTAAATTCCATACAAGTTAAAGTAAATGTTTCTTTACTAGTAGTTTGAGTTTCAATAAAAATTAGAAAAGAGGTGCTCGCTCATACAATGCTAGCTTTATTGTATATTCCAATAGATGAGGACTATTTCTAACCAAAATACAATTGAATGTTAGTTTATTTTTTACATTTGCTTTATGGTGACTTTTTTAATAAACGAAAACATGGCGAAGGCTTAATGAGGAGTGTCTAATGGAAGAGACTTTACTAAAGATAAAAGAGCTTCTTGCTCTTTATGGGCTTAATGTCCTTGGTGCTATAGTCATTTTAATTATAGGAGTATTCGCTGCTAAACTGATCAGGGCTTCCTTACGCCGGTTGATGGGGCGTGCGCGTGTCGACGAGACTCTTATTTCTTTTGTTTCTAGTTTATCTTATATAGTCATTTTGATTTTTGTTGCCATTGCAGTCCTTGGGCGGCTAGGGATTCATACGGCTTCATTTGTTGCGATTTTGGCTTCTGCTGGTTTAGCAATTGGTTTAGCCCTTCAAAGCTCTCTTTCAAGTTTTGCTGCTGGTATTATGATGATTATCTTTAAACCATTTAAGGTGGATGATTATATTGAAGGTGGTGGAGTGGCAGGCAGTGTAGTTGCGATTGGTATTTTTACAACAGAATTAAAATCTCCAGATAACAGAAAAATACTTGTTCCAAACAATAAAATTGTCGGTGATAATATTGTGAATTTCAATGCTCGAAAAACTCGTCGTATTGAAATCGTGGTAGGGGTGAGTTATCATGATGACATAGATAAAGTCAAGGCTGTTTTGACTCGACTTATTGAAAGTGATCCTCGTGTATTAAAAGACCCTGCCCCTTTGATTGCCGTGCTTGCTTTGGCGGAGAACAGCGTTAATTTTGCAGTTCGTCCCTGGGTTAAGGCTTCTGATTACTGGGATCTTTTCTTTTTTCTTCAAGAAAACATTAAAAAGCAATTTGACTTAGAGGGCATTACCATTCCATTTCCGCAACAGGACGTTCATGTTCGCCAAATAGAAAAATAGTCAAGATTAAAACTACCCAAATACAGAATCTAAATAGATTCTAATTTCCCGGTCATAATGCGAGTGGAAATTGACACCAGAATTTGCTGTAGATTTAATGCACATAAAAAAACTGTTATTTTAAAAACTCTTTAATGGCTTCGGTGGTTGGTATTTTACCTGAAGAAACAACCCTTCCATTGACAACTAGAGCGGGCGTTACCATTACTCCAAACGCCATAATTTGGTTAATATTTGTTATTTTTTCTATACCATAATCGAGCCCGAGCTCTTTGATGGCTAACTCTACGGCTTCGGCTAGTTTTTTGCATTTGGGGCACCCTGTGCCTAAAACTTGTATTTTCATTCTATACTCCGGTGTTTAACTTGTCAAAATAAGTTGCCAAAAATAATGCCGCTAATAGTCGCCATAATTATAACTAAGCTTACAAACACGACTGTTTTTTTTACGCCTAAAACACTTCGAATGACGAGCATGTTGGGTAAGCTTAATGCTGGCCCAGAAAGAAGAAGTGCAAGAGCTGGGCCCTTACCCATGCCATTTCCAATAAGACCTTGTAAGATAGGCACTTCGGTGAGCGTTGCAAAGTACATAAAGGCGCCGGCAAAAGAGGCAAAGAAGTTTGACGAAAAAGAATTGCCTCCAACGGCTTTTGCCACCCATTCGGAAGGGATTAAGCCCTCGTGACCCACTCGTCCAAGAAGAGCTCCAGCAATTAAAATGCCAAAAAGAAGGAGGGGCATAATCTGTTTAGCAAAACCCCACGAAGAGGAGAACCACTCACCAGTTTCCCCTTTATCTTTACTTGTAAAATATGAAATCCCAACAATTCCCGCCGCGAAAGCGATTAAAGGCTGTTCAGAAAAGGCTATGGCAAATCCCGTGACTGGCGTTGCGATTACCAAAATTTTCCACCAAGCTAATTCGAACCAACGAATAAGTATTATGCCTAATGAGATTGCAAAAAATGAAGTAATCCACCATTTGTAATAGTAAATGCTCGCCCAAACGCCAGTATCATTAGAGCTTCCCCAATTGGCAAAGACGAGAATACCTACTAAAGAGCCAAAATATAGAGCATTTTTCCAGAGTGGTCGTTTAACTTCTTCATCTGGCAAAAGCATTTGGGCTTCTGCCTTGAGACGTTCTTCTTTAATAAAAATTAGGTGCATGAGCACCCCAATGATGATGCTAAATATAATGGCCCCCACCGCGCGAGCAATGCCGAGTGGTAGACCGAGTACCTTCGCTGTTAAAACAATTGCTAATACATTAATGGCGGGACCTGAGTATAGGAATGTCGTGGCGGGGCCAAGCCCTGCTCCCATGCGGTAAATGCCTGCAAACAAAGGGAGCACAGTGCAAGAGCAAACGGCTAAAATACTACCAGAAACCGATGCCACGCCGTAAGCTAATATTTTATTTGCCTTAGCACCTAAGTACTTCATTACGGAGCCTTGTCCAACAAATACAGAAATGGCACCGGCTATAAAGAAGGCTGGAACTAGGCAAAGCAAAACGTGTTCTTGTGCGTACCACTTTGCGAGATAAAGCGCTTCCATAATGGCATTATCAAATCGTTCCGTACCCACAGGCAAGTAGAAAAAAGCAAGAAAAACTCCAAGAATCACCGCTAGTTTTTTCCATTCCGATTTCCAATCCACAAACGCCTCTCCAGAAAATAATTTTATGTTAAACGCTTATCGAGGGTAATTTTTCTACAAAGACTTTAATCTCATCACGAATTTTACGGTAGCATTGCATTTGTTCCTCTTCAGAGCCACCTTTTTCGGCTAATTCTTTAGCCATTCTAGGTGGGTCATCAAAGCTCATGTTAATTATTTTATGTTTTCCTGGGAGTATGGGGCAAAGTTCATGAGCGTGCTCACAAACAGTAATAACAAGATCAAAAACAACATTTTTAAATTCATCGATGTGTTTAGACCTATTCTTTGAAATATCGATGCCCACCTCGGCCATGACTTTAACCGCATTAGGATTCAAACCGTGAGTCTCGATGCCTGCAGAATAGGCGTCAATGATATCGGCTTTAAGATGCTTGGCCCAGCCCTCTGCCATTTGGCTACGGCAAGAGTTGCCTGTACAGAGAAATAAAACCTGGAGTTTTTGATTCAAAATAAGCTCCTAAAAAATATTTTGCATTAAATTCGCCCTTAATGAGGAAAAAAATGCGGTTTACCAACTAAACAAAATAAATGTTTAATAATGGAAATTAAAATAATTATAAATAAAAAGTACAACAAAACACCAAAAAAAACAATCGTTTTTACTTTAATAAAACGAAGGGATTATATTTTGTCCAGTTAATTTTAATAACAGAGCAATTTACAGATTTCTCCATAATATTATGCATGAGAGTTCAATTAAAGACTAGGAAAATTTTTTATAGGTATCGATTTGTATATCGAAAGCAGCTATAAAATTTCTCAACTAATGACTAAGGAGTATAGCACGTCGTTTTACATGGCTTCTTCTCTCTTGGATAAAGAAAACAGAGAGGCCATTTATGCCATTTACGGTTTTGTGCGTTTAGCAGATGAAATTGTAGACAGTTTTCATGGTTTTGATAAGGCCTTTTTGCTCGATAAGTTAACGATTGATCTTGATTATGCGTTAGAAAATAACATTAGTACTAACACGATTTTAATGGCTTTTGCGGACACCGCGCATAAGCATGAAATTGAAAGAGAGCATATTAGCGCTTTTATGGATAGCATGAGAGCGGATTTAACTAAGTCTAAGTATGAAACGACAAAAGACCTAGATCATTACATTTATGGCTCTGCTAATGTGGTTGGTTTGATGTGTTTAAAGGTGTTTTGTTCCCGTAATAAAGACCTATA
>DUVD01000113.1 GCA_012841225.1 Fibrobacter sp. | reverse complement strand
TCGGGACCAGCACACCAAGCAGGGCTTTTACCACAAGACACTATTTTTGCAATCGATGGCAAGCCCGTTAAAGGCTGGGACGATTTTCGAGAGCGGATAGGTGTTAGCTTAGGGGCAACAGTTTTATTAGAGGTACATCGAGACGGTTCTGTTTTGTCTCTGCCAGTGGTGCCTAAAGAGCTCATGATTCCTAAGGGTGATTCTTCTGAAGGCGAAATTTCGATGGGCATAGGGGATATAGGTATATACCCAAGGCATCGAGTAGTGATCAAAGATGCTCCTGAAGTAGGATCAAATGCTCACAAGGCTGGCATTCAAATGAGCGATACGATTTTGTCGATTAATGGGCAGCACATTTCTAAATACGAAGATGTGGTTCAATTGATTAGCGCTTCCGCCGCGACCCCAATGATTTTTCAATTGCTCCGCGGCAAAGACACTGTCAATAGTGTTGTGACTGCTGTTCACAACAAAGAATATGACCGTTATATGATTGGCATTCAAATGATGTATGTGATGTACAAAGAAACCCATATTGTGCAGTATAGTTTCCCTTCTGCCTTAAAAAAATCAGCCGCCACTAGCTGGAAGATGACGACAAGCATTTTCCGTTATCTTAAGAGAATGTTCCAAGGACAAGTAAAAGCCGATGCGTTTTCTGGTCCTGTCACCATAGTCGCTGTGATGGGTTCTGTTTGGATGAGTGGCTTCCAAGAATTTTTAATGTTACTGGCTTTGATTAGCGTTAACTTAGGGATAATGAACTTACTCCCTTTAGCGGTTACAGATGGCGGGTTGCTTATGTTTTTAGCAATAGAAAAAATCCGCGGACGACCACTTGCCAGGCAAACTCAGCTGGTTATTCAAAACGTTGCTATGGTTTTTTTCATTTCGTTTTTCGTTTTTATTACGTTCCTCGATTTCAACAAAATCGGGCTTTTCTTAAAGTAGGTCTTTATGAATATTCTTATTATTGGCAGTGGCGGCAGAGAGCATGCAATTGCACTAGCGGTAAAACAATCACCCTTATGTGAGCGATTGGTTTGTGCCCCCGGAAACCCAGGAATGGCTCTTTTGAGCGAATGTATACCTGTTTCTTTGACAGATCCAAAAGCAATTGCCGACTTGGCGGAAAAAGAAAAAATAGACTTAACGATTGTAGGCCCAGAAATTCCTTTGGTCGCAGGTGTTGTTGACGAATTTAGAAAGCGTGGATTACGCGCTTTCGGTCCAGTGGCTTTGGCTGCAGCTTTAGAAGGTAGCAAGGCATTTTCTAAAAACGTGATGAAAAAATATGGCGTTCCCACAGCTGCTTACGAGACCTTTACGGATTTACAGGCCGCTCTCGATTTTTTAAAAACGCATCCAGCACCTATTGTCGTTAAGGCTTCCGGTCTTGCGGCAGGTAAGGGGGCGGTAGTTTGCCTCACCGACAAAGAAGCGTTCGACATAGTTGAAGAGATGCTTGGCGAAAAAGCAATTTTTGGAGAATCGGGCAAAACGATTGTGATTGAGGAATTCATGGAAGGTGAAGAGGCTTCTATTTTTGCCATTTGTGATGGAAAGGATTATGTCCTCTTAGCTTCTGCTCAAGACCACAAACGCGCTTATGATAACGATGAAGGGCCAAACACGGGTGGTATGGGCGCCTATTCACCAGCGCCAGTCGTCACGGATGCTCTTTTAGAAGAAGTTAAAAAGACGGTTATCGAACCCACCTTAGCGGGCATGATTCAAGAGGGAGCTCCTTACACTGGAGTTTTATACGTCGGGGTCATGGTCACTTCAACTGGTCCTAAAGTCGTGGAGTATAATTGCCGTTTAGGAGATCCAGAATGCCAGATTGTGCTTCCTTTGTACGATGGCGATGTGCTCGCCTTGTTTGACGCTGCCGAACGCGGTGAACTCGCTAAACTAGATGCCCCTAAAGCTCCCAAAGGTAGTGCTGCTATAGTTGTACTTGCCAGTGCGGGTTACCCAGGCGAATACGAAAAAGGCAAAGCAGTGACGGGCATTGAAGAAGCAGAAAAACAGGGTGCTCGTGTTTTACATGCCGGCACTCAAATGCAAAATGGTGAGCTAACAACAGCAGGTGGCCGCGTTTTTGGTGTAGTCGGCACTGGAATTAGCCTCCAAGATGCTCTTAATCAAGCTTATGGCGCTTGCGAAAAAGTTAAATTTGAAGGCAAGTTCTATAGAAAAGACATAGGCAAAAAGGGGTTAGAGAGATGTTCCAAATAAAAGAAAATGCGAAAGTAGGTATCGTTACTGGAAGCGACTCCGATAAGTTGATCGTCGACAAAGTCACCAGTGTCTTAGACTCATTTGGCATCGTCTGGGAGTGGAATGTGTTAAGCGCTCATCGCACCCCCAACAAAACAGCCAAATACGCCCGCGAAGCAGAAACTCGCGGTATTCAAGTTTTAATTGGAATAGCGGGCCTCGCTGCCGCTCTCCCTGGCGTTTTGGCCGCCTCCTCAATTTTACCAGTCATTGGCGTTCCGGGCGATGGCGGCCCTCTCTCTGGTACCGATGCTCTACACGCCATTGTGCAGATGCCTCCGGGCATTGCCGTAGCGACGGTTGGCATTGGCAATGGCAAAAACGCAGGTTATTTAGCCGCCCACATCCTCGCCTTATCCGATTCAGAAATTCGTGCAAAATTAAAAGAATACCGCTCTTCTTTAGGTGATATTGAAGGCTAATTCGATTGAAACCTTTTTTTTCATGCATATTGTTTTTAATGAGCTCCCTTTTAGCGCAAAGTTCTCCTTGGCTTCAGGGTGAACGCTTAATCTATCGAGTCAGTTGGGGATTCATCACTGCGGGTACAGCTACTTTAGAAACAAAAAAAATGAGTGGAAATAAAACAGAATTTTATTCATTAGCTCATAATAATGGTTCGTTTAGGACTATTTACCCAGTAGCGGATACCGTTTACTCTCGCATTCAAAACGGCTCTTTTCTACCAGAAGTCTTTAGAAAAACAATTCATGAAGGTAGTTATCACAATAAGTCAGTGATTCGATTTGATCGAGCTGGCTCTACTGCTTGGCTTTCGGATACAGTATTTTCAGACCCCGTTAAAAAAACAATTAAGCGCTCCACAGATACGACCATAGCTATCTTCGGAATGGAAAGGTGTATTCTTTCGGCATTTTATTTTGTACGCGGCATGAAATTTGTGCCAGGGGACAAAAAAACATTTTCGGCAGTTAGTGGAAAAAAACGTTATGATTTGCGGGTCATTATTCATGGACGGGAAGAGATAAATACCAAATTCGGCAAAAAGCAATGCATTAAGGTGGAGCCCATTCTCGAGGAGGACGGGCTATTCCAGGCTTCGGGGCGATTATTCATTTGGTTTACCGACGATTCTATGCGCTTACCGGTTTTAATGAAAAGTGAAATTTTAGTTGGCTCAATTAAAGCAGAATTAATTGATTATAATCAAAAATAAAAGAATAAAGTGTTTATCTGTCTCAAAGAACAGCCTAAAACAAAAGCAACATTAATATTTATTATCTTTTACAATTCGTTTTGTAAAAAAAATGAGTATAATAAGTTATATTGATTATGGTTTTAATCTTAGAGGCTTCTACGCAATGCTGAAGAAATTATTTTTATTTTTAATGATATTTGTATTTGTTGCTTGGGCTCAAGACGATGATGATTTTGAGTCTGTCAGCAATGATTCTGAAATAGTAAGTGAAGAAGATGCTGATAGCGAAG
>DUVD01000112.1 GCA_012841225.1 Fibrobacter sp. | reverse complement strand
TATTGTTTATTTTTTAATGTTTCGGTGATTATTGAAAGTGGGTCACACCCGTTCCCATTCCGAACACGGAAGTTAAGCCACTTTTCGCTGATGGTACTTGGTTTTCGAACCTGGAAGAGTAAGTCATTGCCGGATTCATGAAGCCCCTTGCGTAACCGCGAGGGGCTTCTTTTATTTTAAATACACCTGCGCTGCGCCTGACGAAAAAAATACCAACGGCTGATATAGGAAAGAAATATTACACGTCTTTAAACTAATGCAAACTCGAGCTTGAAGCATAATCTTCTAATTCAGCTTTATAATACTTTAAGCATGCGTAGGTTTTCCTTTTGTAGATACAATGACAACGTTTTTTTGTATTTATCCCTTAAATATTCCTCTTTGGAAATAAGAATCTTATTTTTAAAAGAGAGTGTTTTTTATAGACTCATTAAAGGAGTGTCAGTCGATGAAGCGATATGTTTTGGGCTTGTTTATAACTTTGTTTTATGCTGGTTTTGGACATGCTGCTTTAGTTTTGCATTTTCAATCGCCATGGCGTGACGATCCAACAAAAGCAGAATATGTCCCGCATGTTTTAGGTGCTGCTGGTGGTAATTATAATGCCGAATACGGAGCTAATTCTAAGACGATAATGACTGATGAGGGGAACGGTTGGTTTTCTTATACTTGGGACAAGGTCATTGGCGATTTCCAAGATTGGATGAAGTACGACATTAAAGCTTGCCCAAATACTACCGATGCTAATTTTAATAATAATAATTGCGTGTCTTGGGTTTCCTCTGGCGCAACCAAATATGAACTCACTATGGCAGAGACTTTTGGTACCGATGTAGAAGTTTGGTTTTATACAAATACGTTGAATAATTCATATTCAAAATCATTTATGGCTCCCGGCTCAAAAATTATTTGGTTTAAGAGCCCTTGGGGTAATAAGGCTTTGCCTCAAATGGTTTTTGGAGCAGATACTGTTTTAATGCGTTTTTCAAATGATGATCCTAGTAAATGCGGCTGGTTTTATGGTGCTGTCACTCCTAAAATGCAACAGGAAAATGTCCTGTCATTGGTGTATTTTCAACGTCATAATGCCCCTTGGTTGGTTTACCCCGAAAAAGAATTGGATTTAATTGATTTATCTTCTTACCTCGCTATTTTAGATACGATATATGTGAGTTCAGATGATTTGTTTCCTGCACCTGCTGATGCAATGGGGTCTTTAGGGGCTTGTTTTGATTCTTCACGGGTTTTGCATGTTTATCATCCTTGGAGAAATAATTCAACATATAAAGACAGTTCTATTTTTATTTCGGTTGGTAATAATATTTTAAATCAACCAACAGAGATGAATTCAACAGGAGAGTTTCCTTATTGGTGGCATTATTCCTTTTCTCCTGCTACTGTTTCTTCCTCAAATTGGACATCTAGCTCTTCGCTATTTAATTTTTATAGAAGGCAAAATGAATGGCCACAGGTGATGCACTTTACAGAGGCCACGAGGCCTATGATTTCAACGATGTTTCCTCAAGGGGTATATGAAACATGGCTGATTCCAAAAAACAATTCTACTGTCGAGATTATCTTTTATCCTTTAGAACCAAAGACGGTGAGGTTAATGAGTCCTTGGGACAACATGTCTCCATCTATGTTAGTTGGTGGTGATACTGTTAAAATGGGCCCTATTTCAAAGGATACGTGTGGGTGGTATCAAGGGACATATTATAAGCATACAGATTCCTGGGATGTTGTATTTAAACAGACTTTTGGGATGGAATTTTATGGAGAAGATGGGGTTAATTCTTTATCTCCCATTATTCTTGATACGATGATTTCATTGTTTGACACGGTTTGGGTTTACCCTTATCCCGTTTTAAATAGTGGGCCTCGATTAGATTTTACTTACCCCAACCGTTTGGGCATTTGTCCTAGTTTAAAAATTTCTGCGTTGTTATTGGATTGGGCTGGAGAGTCCTATCCAGATAGTGTTGATGTGGATTTTGGTGGTATATACGGCGGTAATCCATACACTGTTGTTGTTACGGACGCAGGGACCTATAATACATGTGGTGGTTTAGCTCTTGGTATGGTTCAAGATACCCTTAGTTCTTTAGGGGTACCTTTACGTGTGGATTCTTTAAGTTTTCCTTGGGAGATATGTTCTGCAGGTAGGGATATCAATAAATGGTTTATTCCTGTTACTTTAGCTAAAGATGCTTCTGGTAAGGAATATACTAACGCAACTTGTCGAGATATTGATCTTAGCTTAGATGCGGAAGGCTTTTGGTTGGCGGATATTTCTGAATCTAGTCCTGAGGGAGGGTTTTTTCCTTTAGATGATTTTGAATACTTAGACTCGGCAAAAACAATAAAGAATCCGAAATTTGATTGGGATGTTCAAGGCCACAAGCATAATTTTAGCTTTTCTATGAAAATCTCTGCGCAGTTCCAATATATTAAAGGGCAGTATTTTGAGTTTCGAGGAGATGATGATGTTTGGGTATTTATTGATAATAAGTTAGTAGTTGATATTGGTGGTTGTCATGGACCTATAGAGGGTTCTGTAAATCTTGATACACTTCATCTTATAGAAGGGCAAACGTATCCTTTTCATATTTTCTTTTCTGAGAGAAATGCGACGGGATCGAATTTTAAAATGCGTACTTCTATAAATTTACAAACCCAGAAGACTTATTATCCAGTAGAATTGCCGACTTATGATGGGACAATTGAGTTTAAGATTTTGCAGTTATTAACAGATGAATCGGTGAGTTGTGATATCTCAAGTGTGACTAAAATTGATACGACTGAAGCTCAATCTGTTTTCTTATTGTTTGGTGGTTCATTGGATCATGATGGGGTTATTTTGAATCCGGGTGTAAATTATGGGGGCATCACAATTAATGATAATATGACTGGTTTTATTATAGATACTAATGCCATTGTTATAAAGAGGGTCTTGCAACCGGGTACTTATGTTTTACGTTTTTATTTGGCTTCAGATTTGACCCAGTCTTCAGAAGTTTACTTTACTGTCCCTGCTTATCCACTGCCCTCAATTGCTTTTGTAGATTCGCTTGGGAATCGATTAGACTCCAATGCAACTATTGTTGGTAATTTAGCTTTTGTTCCTTATAAAGTCCGTATTGTCGTGCTTTATATGGATTCAATTGTTTGTACTGATTGCCTTTCTAAAATTAACTTAGAGTCGCTGGATTCCTTATCGTTTTTTAATATGAATGACAAGTCGGTCTCTTTTATTGAAATAGATTCAACAGGCTATGCCTCTTTTTATGTGATGGGGTTAACGACTATTGTCAATGGGTCCGTGAAAATCTCTGGTGGATCAGTAGATAATATTTTAAGAATTCCAATTAATATGGAAGAGCCCCCTGTTCCATATCCAAAGAATGCTGAAATGCATGACCGCAATGGAGATGGTGTTCCCGATAGCTTGATTATTTCTTTTAGTAGCTCGCTTTCTGGCGATGATACTCCCGATTCTTTATCTTGGCTTTTTGGTGACTCTACTTGGCGTAGCTTAACGAAAATAAATTTACCAAGTCATATTAAGGATTCTTCAATTATTATTACGGCTGATTCTTTGATTGGTGAAATGTTCACTGGTGTAGAGGGTTCAGTTTATACAGGCAATACCAAGACTCGTTTCTCTTTTGTCTCTAATGAAGGGGTTGATTCTGGAAAGGTGCAGGCAATGCAAGTGGCCGGATCTATTGTCGACAAAATAGGCCCAATTGTCACCAACGCTTTTATTAGTTCTAAGGCAGATAACCTGAGTGTATTAAGAATTACTTTTAGTGAATCTATTGACACGCCTAAAAGCAGCATGGATAGTATTTTAGAGTTTAGGGTTTGGCGAGAAGGCGTTGAGTTGTCTGGAGCTATAGAAATAAAGAGTGAAACAAGATTATCTAACGGTAAGAGTTATGATATGTATTTCATTCAAAAAGAAGGTTCTGTGATTCCATCTGTAGGCGATAGCGTTCGTTTTTCACCTGGGGTGGCGCGAGATTTAAGTCAGAATTACCCGCATATTAATAATCCCTATGTGCGTATTATTGGTGAGCAATTGATTACAGTAGATGCCACTAAGTTAATTACACTAAATGATGATTTTGTTGCTAATGACACGTTGCCAGTAATTACGGTTAGGGCGTTTCCTTTGACAGAAACCTTTAAGAATGCAGAAAAAACCATGGGAATGCCGGGGCATTTGATTCGTTATGATTTAAGTGAACTATTGTTCTCTAACCCTAACATCTCTAAAGAACAGATTTATATTCAGTACGAGGTGTTTTACTTCTCTAATTTAGGGCATTATATTAACTCTACAAAAGAAAATATTAGCTGTGTTGATAAAGTGTTCGATGGCGATTGTTCTAAGAATCCAGGTAATCTTTATTTAGGTTGGAATGCTAGGAGTGAGTCAAAGCGCATGGTTGGTACTGGAGCTTACCTCTCTAGGCTTAACTTTAAAATTAATGCTGGTGTAGAAACGGTTAGCAAAAAAGACGAAACCTTTACTTTTGGTGTCAAGAGAACTAAGTAATGTTTTTTTAGTCCAAGGGGTACTTTGATTGTACTTCTTGGATAGAGGCCGTTGTCATTTCCCAAGAGTCATAAAGTTGTTCGGTTTTCTTTTTGTTTTCGTCTAGCTCTTTGGCAAGTGAGGTGATCGCATCGCCATCATTTTGCTCCGAGGCAACGATTAATTTTTGTTCTAAATCTACTGCTATGGATTCAGTTTTTTTAATGGTCTCTTCTACGCGGTGTGCTTCTTTTTCTAAAGGTTTTAAAAGACGGGAGCGTAGTGCAATGTATTCGGCGCGCTCCTTTCGGTTTTCTTTAGTTGGTACAGGAGAGTCCTCTTTTTCTTTTACAGGACAAACTGCTAAGGCGGTGACGGTGTCTTTTTTTTCAAAATTCCAACCGATGTTATCTAAGAAATCTTGATACGTTCCTTCAAAAGAAAAGCATTGTCCTCTATCAAAAACAATCAAGCGATTGGCAAAGGCATGGAGCAGTTCTTCATCATGTGTAACGACCATTGCCGTGCCTTCATAGTCTTCTAAGGCATCGATTAGGCTTTCAATAGACTCCATGTCTAAATGGTTTGTGGGCTCGTCTAGAAGAAGTAAATTACAAGGCGCTGCCAGTATCTTTCCTAAAAGGACGCGGCTGCGCTCTCCTCCCGAAAGCACACTAATTTTTTTTAAGGCAGCATCGCCAGAAAACATCATTAAGCCAGCTAGGCTTCGCGCTCTGCCTCGAGAAGAATCCGGGACAGCGGTTTGGATTTCCTCATCAACTGTGTTTTCGAAGTTTAATCGATTGATGTTAGTTTGTCCAAAATAATTTAATTTGACGTTTGGGTTAAAATCAATACACCCTTCGGTAGGGCAGAGCTCGCTTGCAATAAGGTTGAGTAGTGTTGTTTTGCCTCGCCCGTTTGGCCCAATAATGCCAATTCGGTCGCCTTTAAAAATCTCAATAGAAAGGTCTTCTATAAGCTTGGGCCCATTAGCATAAGCAAACGATAGTTCTTTAATTTGAATCATTCGCTTGCCCGGGAACGCTGCCTCTGTGAAGCTAAAGTCTAAGTTGCGTTCATGGTTGAGGCGCTGAATTGGGGCCATTTTTGCGACTGATTTTATTTTTGATTGCACCATCGCCGCTTTGCTTGCCTTAAATCGAAACTTATCGATTACCTTTTCGAGCTGTTCTCTTTTTTTCGCTTCGTTTTCTTGGGTGCGTAAAATAACATTCTCTTCTTCCGAAATAGTCTCTTTTAATTTTTGTACTGTCCCCTGAATTTTTCTCATTTTTTGGCGATGAATGCCTACAGTATGCGTAGATACGCTATCCATAAAATGACGATCATGGGTGATTAAAAGGAGTTCGTTTTTCCATTGTTTTAAAAAACGCGAAAGCCAGCGTGTCGATACCACATCTAGGTAGTTAGTCGGTTCGTCGAGAAGTAACATCCGAGGTTCAGAGGCGAGGACCTTGGCTAGGTTTAATCGTATTTGAAATCCACCAGAAAGAATAGAAGGGCTTTTGTCCATGCTCTCTTCGTCGAAGCCTAGTCCAAAAAGAATTGCCTCTACCTTATGAGATTCAAACCAACCCTCTTCATTTTCTTGAAGGACAGAGCACGCTTCTTCTCGAACGGTGGGGTGCGTAAAATGAATGTGCTGGGACAAATGCCCAAAGCTGTAGTTTTTAGGAATGTTAATGCAACCACCATCTAAATCCTCTTCGCCGAGAATTATTTTAAATAGCGTGGACTTGCCCGAACCGTTGCGACCTATAATGCCAACGCGCTCTCCAGGTGCCACCAAAAAGCTGGCTTCTTGGAATAGTGTTTGACCACCGAAATCTTTTGAAATATTTTGAACTTGAATCACGGCGCAAATATAGTTTTATTTTTCGACTTTAAAATATCAAAAGCCCCAGCATATTTTGCCGAGGCTTTGTCAGATACTTCAAGAATTACTTTTCGTCGTACCACCAGGGTTCTGTTCTCCCTCTTACCTTTTTTGTATTTGAGTAAGAAAAGAGTCGATCCCAGGTATTTTCGGGCTCATATTGCCCTGTTTGCCGCCATTGACGACTCTGGTTATTTATCATTTTTTCTCCTTGCTGAGGTTTTTTACCCAGCGATTGCTTTCTTTTTATGATAACTTGAGAATAAATATATAAAAAAGGGTGATTTAAAGCAAATTTAAAGTTTGCTTGGCATAAAATAATCATGTAATTACGGTAGATCTAAAGAAAAACCGTAATCTCGATAGATTTGAGCGTCTATAAAGACTTGTTGAACCCAATTACTTGCTGTGGGTTGACGCCACCATTTTATGGGTAATGCCTGAGGCGTGGGGGCATTGAAATAAATAGAAGCAAGGGCGTCTTCCATAGAGGAATGATCCGTTAGTCGCTGCTTTAGGTCTATTGCTATAGGAGTAAATCGTTCTAGTGTGGGGATGGTGTCTAGTGGTATAAAACCGTGGTTGTTTTTAACTAAAGACATTAAAAGAGCTGGTTCTACTTGTTCATGAATAGCCACGCGAAGAATGGGGAGAGATAACTTTAATTCGGCATTCCAAGGTGGGCCTTTGTACTGGATTTTAATTTCGTTTGGGGCATGAAATTGAACGATGTAATCATTGCCTAGTTTTTTTTGAAGCGCCTTTTTAATTCTATGCCCACGATTTTTAAAAAGACCAAATCCCTCAGCTTTTAAGGTAAGCGAAATACTGTCCGATTGAAACAATACCGGCATTTTTTCTTTTTTTGTAATGCTTTTAAATGTGTTTATCGCCGTCGGCAAAATATACGTTAATTCAGGTTTGCCTTTTTCTAAGGGGACTGTTTTAGTAATATCGATTTTTAGTGCTTCAATAATTTGTTCTTTTGTAAAGTATCCAATTAAAGAGTCTTGAATTATTTTTTGATCTTCTATGTTAAACGACAACGCTGATGTTGGTCGTCCTAAAAAAAAGAAAAGGCTGGTTATCCCGATTAACCCGAGTAAAGGGATGCTTAAAAACACAGGTCTTTCTAGGTAAAAATTCTTCAAAAGCCTAAAATAAGCCCTTCCCTTTGCCGAAAAAAGAGAAAGGATTATAATGATAAAAACTAAGAGAATCCAAATGCGTATAAAAATCACCTTATTAATATAAGCAAAAGGATTTAATCGTAAAGGTTTATTTTTGAATTATATACTAAGTTTTAAAAATGGTTCACTTTAATTACAAAACACCTTTGGTCCTTGGCGTAATTTCTACGGTAGTTCTACCCCTGCTGACTTTTTGCTTTGTCGGTCTTTTTTTAGTCCGCTTTGAAATAGGGCTCGATCTGTTCTCGTCAGTTTATACGGTGTTGGATTTACTGCATGCTTTTTTCTTTTTACTTGTGTTTATTGGGAACCTAATTTTAATGCGCACTCTATCTTTGCGAATGAATTTTGACGGCAATAGTTTAAGTTCGTTTCAGTATTTAATAAAAGCGAACTTGGTGCTTTTTGCTTTTTTAGTGCCCGCCACAATCGCGTTTTCAATAGCTCCTTCTTCTTTAGGGGCCTATACTTTTTGGCTTTCTTGTTTTAGTATTGGCCTATTACTGAATATAAGTCTTGGTATTTATTTAATGATTCAAGCGAAATCTCATCGAAAGATTTTATTCCTTTGGATTGGCCTTGCTTTTGTTTTTGCACAGTTCTTTGACTATAGTGGATTTCGCGTTCTTGCTGTTTTTGCAAATGACTTGTCCCCAACGTTCATGTGGGATTTTTTAGGCATTTCGGTTTTTGATTATCAATCTTTGGATCATGAATTAAAACGAATGTTTGATGAAGTCGCTGCAGTGAGTCTCTTTTTTACGCTTTCTTTGGGCGCTGTGATTGTTCTTTTGCGAACCGTTGCATTAGCCATTTTTTATGTGCTTATGGCACAGCTTCTTTTTCTTAGAAAAAAGCCCAGAATAAAAAAATAAAAATCTTAAACTATTGCTTTTGAATTAAAGAATCTTGTAGTGTTTTTAACACTTTGATCTGTTCGCTTATTTCAGCGAACTCTGTTTGTATGGCTTCTTGAATGTAATTAAAATAGTCTTTATTTAAAAACAGGTTATGCCTATTTGCTTTGACATCTTTGTACAAGTCTTTAAATTCGACCAAGGCATTTGCATTTTTTTCTACGGTTAGTAAGATTAGCTCTTTTAATTTCTCTAATTTCTGCTTGTTCTTTATTATTTTTTCTTCGTCGTTAATGCGTAAAATTCGAGCGGGTAGTTTGGCAAAGGGTTCAAATGTTTTACCTGCTTCGGTATTTACTTTAGCCCTTAGCCCAGAACGCTTAGCAAAAGAATCAATTGAAATACGACAGACGTTATCGCCCATAAAACTACAGATAACGCGCTTCTCTTTTTGCTTTAGTTCATTGAATGGGTTGAACTCTTCGTTGGTGCCAATGTAAGAGGCGGGTGCATAAAGTGGGACGGATTCGCCAGCGACTGTAATGGAATACTGAATGCACTCCACGCCGTTAAATAAAACCGTATCATAGACATCGCCGTTGGCGTGCAAAGTCCTTTCTACTTCGAGTTTTATCTGATTTAAAGATAAATCTGAATCTGAAAACACTGGATTTTTTTTCTTTAGCCACAAAGCTAAGTTTTCTTTAAAAGAGGCCGTTACAGATTCGTTCTGGGCCCTTCTAATCCAGATAGGAGTGCCTAAAAAGAAGGTGTCCGTAATATTTGTTTTTGTGCGTCCATTAAAATAGGCGATGGTTTTGGTGATCAGCCCAAAGGCGAGCCATTTTTGTATCGATACATAAATGTGATTTTCGTTGCAGGCCTCTGCGATTTGAGTAATCATATTTAAGGATTCGTCAGAAAGCTCCACTTCTTGAATTTCTTTTAGCCAAGCTTCTTGTTCTTCTTTACTAATCTGTAGTTCCGCAGGCACGGCAAGATTTTTAACGTCTAAATTTTCTTTGAGCAAGTGATGGAGTGCGTCGACGCTGTATACTTCTGGCAAAGAAAGTACAAATAAAATTTGGTCTCCCACGCCGGCTCTATTGAGAGCGACTTCAGGGCGATCTTTGCTAATCATTAATAGAGAACGCCCTGCTTTTTCTTGGAGGGCAATGTTTACAAAACTACTGCAAATAGGACTCTTGCTATCGAAGCCTTGAAAAAGCACAATTTGGTAATCATTAAATTCGTCAGGAATTTCCTGTTGTCTTTTACCAAATGTTAAAACGTTGGGGTCTCGAAAGGCTTGGACAAGGCGTTTGGCGATGATATTTTTTCCAGAGCCAGACCGGCCAAAAATATAAGTGGATTGTTCTGAAAAAACGGATAAAAAGGCGAGTTCAAAAATAGGACCGCGATCAAAAAGACCGTTAGTCAATAAACCCAATAACTCCGATATTCTATTCTTTATCTCCATAAGTCACCTCTACCATATATGCTTGTGAATGGCTAAAATATAAGTTTTTATTTTTTTTAGAAAAAGCTATTATTTTTGAAACAAAGGAATTCATGAATTTAAAGCAAAAAGAAGGTGTGTTACTTTTACAATTAGGCTCTCCAAAGAGCCTTACAGTAAAATCTGTGCGTGAATACCTACTTTCTTTTTTAGGCGACCCAAATACTTTAGGGAATCCGCCTTTTTTTTGGCAACCACTGCTTCGGTATGTGATTGCCCCGTCTCGAGCTAAGAAATCGGCATTAAAGTACCAAGAAATGTGTGAGAATGCGGGTGTTACAGAAATGCCTCTAATTACGTATACTCGTGAGTTTACCGAGGGCGTTCAACGAGAGTTAAAGGATTGTGCTATTGTTTTGCACGCTTATCAACACGGCGCTTCTCCTTCTATAAAAGAGGCTTTGGAAAAGTTTTTGGCACTTGGCGTCAGTTCTGTTCGAGCTGTTCCACTTTACCCACAACGCTCTGGAGCCACTTCGATGGCCGCTTTAAATCAGCTTAAGCAGGAGCTACATCGGTTCCCCTCTTTAAGTGTTTCGGCGTCAAATGGCTTTGCAGATCACCCTGCTTGGGTTAAAAACATAGCTGATTCTATTAGGCCTTATCAAGACGACTCCTCTACTATTTTAGTTTCTTGGCACGGGATGCAAAAAAAGAGAATCGCTTTGGGCGACCCTTACGAAGCCGATTGCCGTCGAAGTATTTTGGCACTAGAGAACGCCTTGGGTGTTTCGCTTAAGGTGTCTTACCAGAGTAAGTTTGGTTTAGGGAAGTGGTTGTCGCCTTCTACACTTCAAATGTTAAAAGAGCTGGGCCGCGCTCGAGCTAAGGTCGTCGTCGTATGCCCCGCCTTTACTGTCGATAATTTAGAAACACTTCATGAAATTGATATTGAAGCGAAAGAAGCGTTTTTTAAAGCCGGTGGCGTCCATTGGAAGCGGGTGCCTTGTTTGAATACGTCTCCAAAGTGGATTTATGATTTTGCCCATCAAATAGCGTTGGAGCTCCCGTGCCAAAAACTTTAAAACCCCTTCTTATTTATGCTTCATTTTTGTGGTTCAGTGCCTCGTCGCTTTGGGCTGAAGATTTTCAGCGTTGGTCGGCGCTTCCTATATTGGGCTATTCAGAGGAAACAGAATGGCAGTTTGGGGCTTTAGCTCTTTTCTTTTTTAAGCCCGGCTCCAATTCAACTCGGGGTTCTTCTTTGGATTTTGCGGCCTACGCTACAACCAGAAAACAATTTCAAGCTGTTGTTTCTCCAGATATTTATTTGTTTCAAGGCCGATTTCACGCCAATTTAGACTTTGTTTATTGGGATTGGGTGGCGCGTTACTATGGGATAGGTAATAATCCCGATGTTAATGATTTTATGGTGTACGACATGACTCGCTACTCGCTAAGAATTCCATTGGAAATGAGTTTATTTTTGCCTCCTTCACTTTCATTCTTAGAGTATGGGGCAATCGCTCACGTCGAGTACAATGAAGCCGATTTTAATGCCTACGAGGGCGGTTTAAATGCGCCGTCTTCTTTAGGCGGATGGAGGACAGGGTTGGGGTACTCTCTTGCTCTGGACACGCGAGACCACCCTTATATTCCTACCCATGGGTATTATGCTTATTGGGAACAAATGTTTTATAACAAGGTTTTTGGTGGGCCAGCTTTTGTCTCTCAAACCATTGATTTAAGGGCTTACGCGTATTTGTTTTGGCGCACTTCACTTGCTTTAGGGGCTATTTGGCAAAGTACTTTTGGCGACGTGCCTTTTGATATGCTCGCCATGCCCGATGGCTCTAAAAGGTTTCGAGGCATTGAGCGTGGCCTTTTTCGAGATAAGCAATCTTTTGTTTGGCAGGCTGAGCTGCGTCGTCCGCTTTTTTGGAGATTGGGAGGGGCTATTTTTTATGAAGCCGCAAAAGTGGGCCCATATTTTAGTGAGCTGTACCGAGAGCGCTGGCATCATGCGTTTGGCTTTGGTGGGCGCTTAGCGTTGAATACCAAAGAGGGTGTTTATGCGCGTTGTGATTTTTCTTTAGTAGATGGGAAGTATTTCGGATTGACTATTTATATCCGAGAGGCATTTTAATCTTTTAAGGAAGCCCAGTCTAGGACGCCTTTTTTGTACAAGTAAAAATAGCCGCCTTCGAGAATAAACAAAAAAGCCATAAGAACAAAAAAGAGATCCCAACCGCCTTTTAAGTATTGAATAGTCCAAGGGTATAGGAATGCCACTTCTAAATCAAAAACCAAAAATAACATAGCGACTAAGTAATACTTAACGGGGTAGTGCTCGTTAGCTGTTCCAGAAACGTGAGCCAGCCCGCATTCGTAAGCAGAACCTTTGATAAGCGTACGCTTGAGGCGCCCTGGATGGAGCACCCAGTTTGCGAAAAGAAGAATAAAGGGCACGCCGAGCGCAATAATGATGAGCACGGTCACAGCAAAAGTGGTATCAAAAACTTCAACGTTAGTCATAATGTAAAATTAGTAAAAAAGTGAGGCAGATGAGCCTGTTTTTAAATAACAATGTATTTTATAAGTATGAAAATGAAACTTTTTGGTGCTAGTGCTTTTGGCGCCTGCCTTTTATTAAATGCTTGTTCCTCTCACGAACTAACATCCCCAGAAGAAGAATTGCTTTCATCCTCTTCTACATGGGTGGTTCAAGGCTCTTCTGGAGAAATCGATGAATCCAGCAGTTCTGGAACGCTTACAGCCTCTTCGAGTAGCGTGGTAGTAGGTTTATCCTCTTCTAGCGGCATCGCCGTTCTGAGCTCCTCGAGTGGTACTCCGCTATCCAGTTCTTCCATTTGGATTGATTACCCTTATTATAGCAGTGGCATATTTTGCTTTACCGAAGGCTGCGAAGAGAATTTCTTGTCCTC
>DUVD01000111.1 GCA_012841225.1 Fibrobacter sp. | reverse complement strand
TTCGCTCATTTCTATATGAAAGAATCTTCTGAATTTGTGCTCTCCATATTTTTGGCATTAGGGGGCGTGTTATTTTGGCGCCGACTTTGGTTTTGGGGACAGTATTTTTACCGTATTTTCTCTAAGAAAAGACACCGCTCTATTATTGTCGGAGGTACTTCGGATTCCCTTCATCGCTGGTTTGATCAATACGATTTAATACCAGGGATGGAGATCTTAGGTTGTGTCAGCAATGACCCTAACGAAGTGTCTGTTGACAATAAAATTCACTTGCTCGGTAATATTTCGGATATGCGTAGTATTTGCGAGAGAACGGGTTGTCGAGAATTGTTAATTTTCTCCAATAGTTCTGGTTTTAGAGAAGTTGTAGATAAAAAAATATTCCAAGAACTCTCATTAAAGCTATTTTTACTAATAGATAGTGAGAAAAAGAATGATTTTGCTCTAGTAAACTTAAAATACCTCGATTAGTGACGTGCATTTTTTTTAAAAGATGTTATTTTATTCATAAGTATATGAAAAGAAAGGCTTTATGATAGACCCGGATTTGCTCCAAATACTCTGTTGCCCAGAAACAAAGCTTCCTCTTCAAGAGGCCGACGAAGCTTTATTAAAGGAAATAAACCAAAGAATTACTGAGAAGTCAGTGAAAAACTTCTCGGGCTCATTAGTGGCGACAGTTTTAGAAAGTTTATTAGTCACTGCAGATGGAACTCGCGCTTATCCTGTAGTAGAAGGCATTCCCGTTTTATTGATCGACGAATCGATTATTTTAAAAAAATAGAGGTTGCAATGGCAGCTACATTAGAAAGTGTTAAGAAAGCGATAGGCAAAAAGACTAGTTCTTTGGCTTTTGCTTGGCTTGCTGATTTAGAACGCATAGCGGGTAAACCCGATGTGGCTTTAAACACCGTGAACACGGGTTTGACTTATTTACCTGACTACTTACCAGGCTTGTTAGTGCGTTCCGCTATCTATTTTGATTTAGAACGTTGGGATGACGTTATAGAATCTTGCGAAGTGATTGTAAAAAAAGATCCCTTCTGTATAGCGGCCTGGCGCCGTTTAGGAAAAGCTTACCACAAGACGAATAACATAGCCAAAAGAAATTTTTCTTATAGAATTGTTCATGACATGGACCCATTGGATTCTTTCTGGAAGGAAGAGTATGCGCTTGTTCCTCAAGAAAAAGTCGAATTAGAAGACTCCTCAGAAATAAATGATTCTTCGCTAGTAGCGGCACCTTTCACAGATTTAGACGATGAATTTAATTCAGAAGAGCAAACAGAACAAGTAGAAAATTTACCGCCTAATTTGGTCAATGAAGATCCATTTTCAATGTTATCCGATCTTCTTCCTTCGGATGAAGAGAGCGGGGAAGATCACTCCATCGATAGCTTAGAAAGCTCTTTAGAAAGCGTGATGTCCGACCTAGCCGACTCTGATGAAGTGGTGCCTGAGTATTTTGGAGGAGATGACATTTCTGATAATGATGTGTCTTCTGCTTTCTCTAGCATCTTTGGCATGGATGATGATTTACCTGCAGAAAAAGCGGTTTCCCCTTTTGCGTCTTTTGACATTCCTACTAGCATAGAAGATGAAGAGCCAGAAGTGGTAGTCGAAGACTCTATTTCCGAAGGGTTTATTCCTCCTTCTTTAGTAGAAGAAAAACCTCAAAGTGTATCCAGTGCTTTTGATGATATTTTTGGCGAAGATGAATTGCCCGAAGAACTGACTGAAGACTCTTTAAGCGATAAATCGATGGAATTGGAAACCCCTTCATTTAACGAAGAAGAGTCTTTAGAAACAGAATTTGAAAAATCAGTCGAATTGGAAACCCCTTCATTTAACGAAGAGGCCTCTATAGATGATGACTTCGAAAAAGCAGAAACGAATTTAGCAAATGAACTCGAGGCAGTTGTCCCTCCTTTGGTACCACCGCCTTTAAGCCAAACTTTACCAGCAAAAGAAGCAGAAGAGTTCGCCTCGGCAGTGGATTCGAGTTTTTCTGCAATTTTTGGTGATGACGACGACTTAGACCTTCCTCAAGAAAAACCAGTTGCTGAATTCGGTGTTGACCATGCCAGTATAGAGAAGAGTGTTGAAAACTCTTTCTCTGCTCTCTTTGGCGAAGACGATGCAATAGAGTTGCCTAAAGAGCAAGACACTTCGGCAGAGACAGATGGCGCTGTTTTACATACCTTGGAAGAAGATGTAGATCATTCTTTTGCTGAACTTTTTGGTGAAGACGATGCTTTAGATATTTCAGAAAACACTCCTAAAACAATAAAAGACGACACAACGCTACGCCATATCGATGTTGAAGACGAAGTTTCTGGTGCATTTGCCTCTTTATTTTCTTCTGAAGACGATGATTTCCCCGAAGAAGAGCCTCAAGCGCGTGATGGCGTTGATTTTTTGATGTCTGGTGATTCTGATGATGAAATGTCTGTTGCTCTGATGAACGACCCGTCCGCCGCTTTAGACCAAGACGAATCGCTTTTAGATGAAAACTTAAATACAAAGACCCTTGCAGAAATCTATTTTGAACAAGGCCTTTACACTAAGGCATTGAAGATATATAAAGACCTTGCAAAGAAAAGCAGTGCCGATACTGAAATTCAAAAACGCGTCACTGAGATTGAGCATATTGTGGATGAAAAATATGGGGATGATTTATAATGGCTGAAGTTCGTGTAGAGCAATTACTGCGTGAGATGGTCAATCATGGAGCTTCGGACCTACACATCCGCGTTGGTGTCCCACCTGTTTTCCGAATCAATGGGGCTCTTGAAAAACTAACAGACACTCGCATTGATGCAGTGATGATGGATTCTTTTTTAGACGATATTATGAATCGCGACCAAAAAGCTCGTTTTGAGCGCGATAAAGAATGCGACTTTGCAGTTGGTGCTCGAGATATGGGGCGTTTTCGCGTTAATATATTTCGTCAGCGCGGTACGATTGCTATGGTGGTTCGCCATATTAAAGCGACCATTCCTTCTTTTGAAGACCTCCATTTGCCAGACATTATTAAAGAGCTCTCATTAAAGAAAAGAGGGCTTATTTTGGTCACGGGTACAACAGGTTCTGGAAAGTCAACGTGCTTGGCAGCGATGATCGATCACATTAATAATGAAGAAACTTGTAATATTATTACAGTAGAAGACCCGATTGAATACCTTCACCGAGATAAAAAATCGATTGTTTCTCAACGCGAGATAGGGGTCGATACTAATTCTTATGAGAATGCGCTTCGCTCTGCTTTGCGTCAAGATCCAGACGTGTTACTCGTTGGTGAAATTCGCGATTTAGAGACGATGCAGATCGCTCTTACTGCTGCAGATACTGGTCATATGGTCTTCGCCACAATTCATACCACAAACGCCACAGAGACGATTCATCGTATTCTTTCGATGTACCCACCGCATCAACATGAAGAAGTGCGCTTGCTTTTAGCGGAATGCTTAGTTGGTATTGTTTCATTACGATTATTACCTACAAAAGATGGCTCTAGTCGAGTTCCTGCAGCAGAAATTCTTGTTAATACAGGTGCTATTCGAGAATACATTATTGATAAGCAGAAAGTTAGCATGATTGAACAGGCGATCGCCGAAGGGCATTCGCAATATAAAAGCCAAACTTTTGACCAGGCTCTTTTAGCGCTTTATAGCGAAGAGAAGATCTCTATAGAGACAGCAATGAAAGCAGCTACCAATCCAGACGATTTTGATCTTAAAGTACGTGGCATTTCTGGTACATCCGATCGCGGTTGGATGTAAGTTATTTGTTTTTTCTTTTTTTTTATAGAAAGAAATACATATCCCGATCTTGAAAATGGCCTTAAATAAGGCCTAAAAGACAATAAACCGCATTTTCTTGCTATTTTACCCCCTTGACAAGGGTGTTATTATTAAAACCTATTCACAAATTAAATAGGCGTTGTTATCGAAATAGGAGAATCTTGTATGCTGCGTATCGAATTTGGAGATCAATCTTTGGAATGCCCTTTGGTTGTAGGAACGGAAAATGAGAAAGCAATTGATATTTCACAATTAAGATCGAAAACGGGGTATATTACACTCGATGATTCTTTTGGAAACACAGGAAGCTGTAAATCAGGCATTACTTACATCGATGGAGACAAAGGTGTTTTGCGCTATCGCGGTTATGCGATTGAAGAATTAGCCGAAAAAAGTTCTTTTATTGAAACAGCTTACTTAATTATTTATGGGAATTTACCAAACAAATCGGAATATGACTTGTTCTCTGATTTGCTCACTAGTCAAGAGATTTTACACGAAGGGTTTCGCCATCATTTTGAAGGGTTCCCCAACAACGCTCACCCCATGGCCATGCTTTCGGCGATGATCAATGCGATGGGTTGCTATCAATCCGATTTATATGAAGTTGAAGACGGCGTTTCTCGTTTTGATAAAAGTGCCGCTCAGTTGATTTCTCAGGTGAGAACGATTGCCGCCGCCGCTTATAAAATGAGTATAGGGCAGCCAATGGTATATCCTTATCCAGAAAAAAGCTATGCAGAAAATTTTTTACAGATGATGTTTAGCTTACCAAATAAGCACTACGAAGTTGACCCTGATATTTTACATGCTTTGACTATGTTTTTAATACTGCATGTGGACCACGAACAAAACTGCTCCACGAGTACAGTTCGGGTGGTCGCTTCTAGCGGCGCCAATTTGCATGCGAGCTGCTCGGCTGGTGTTTGTGCTCTTTGGGGGCGTTTACATGGAGGGGCAAATCAGGGCGTCGTCGAGATGTTCAATAAGATAAAAAACTCGGATTACACAGTAAAAGAATTTATTGAAAAAGTAAAGAAAAAAGAAGGCGGCGCCAAGTTAATGGGATTTGGTCATCGAGTGTATAAAAATTTTGACCCACGCGCACAAATTTTGCAAAAAGCGGCTCATAAATTATTGGACAAGGCTGGTAAGCAAGACGAGCTTCTTGAAATTGCTCAAGAGCTTGCCGAAAGCGCGTTGCATGATGAATACTTTATTGAACGGAAATTGTATCCAAACGTAGATTTTTACTCCGGGATAATTCTTCAAGCCATAGGAATCCCTCTTAATATGTTTACTGTTATGTTTGCCATTGGACGGATGCCTGGTTGGATTGCGCATTGGAAGGAAATCAACGAAAATTCTAAACAGAGAATTTATCGCCCAAGACAAATTTATGTTGGCGAAACGATTAGAAAATACATCCCTGTGGATAAACGCTAAAATGATTCTTCTGTTTAAGGTGTTTATAGTCAAATAAACAAGTTCATAACGCTTGTCTTTTGATTTTGTTTTTTCAATTGTTATCTTTTAGCGTATGATAGTGTCCTTTAAAATAAAGTTAATTTTGTTTGCTGGCTTAATAATGTTGGTGTCGATAGGTGCATCAGCAGCCACTCCTATAATTGGTGCCGAACGATCAGTGAATTTAAAAACGATCGAAACTACGCCGCTACTTTACGAATACCACCGGCTGACCACAACCGACACAAAACTTCTTTATTATTACCCTAGACGCGATTCCTCTTGGAGAAATAATCAAAAACAAGAAGAAAAATCGGCATTGCTTCATTTTGAGAATAAACATGGTGCATTAGCGGCAAGCCTTATTGGAGGGATCGATTACCGAAGCAGCGAGTCTTTAAGCGATACCGTATTCCCGAGTGTCGATGGAGGGCTATACTTAAGGGGCTTTATCGATTCTGTTGAGTTTATGCTTGATGCGCGAATTTATAATGAAAGGCATTCTAGCAAAACGCCACAGTCTTTTGACCGTGAATTCTTAGAACGCCAGCGAGAAGAAAATAATTCCGGTTTTGAATACATAAGTTATGCTAGGTATCGAGCGCATTTCTCTTTGAATATGGGGTTTGCAAGGTTAGACTTCGCTAGGGATGTGATGCACTGGGGACCTGCTTACTACAATAACCTAAGTTTAAATCAATTTGCCGTTCCTTATAATACAATGTCTTTGGAATTGCAACTTGGGCCTCTTTCCGTGATCAGTTTTTACGGTGATTTGCATATTTTTCCTAATAGTATGAGTATGCAAAATAAAATGGATCGTAATCTTTACGGTCACCGCTACGAATTGAATCTAGGGACTTGGGTTTTAGGTGTGAGCGAACTCCAAGTACTTTATGATAACAATAGGCCTTGGTTATTTGTTCCCGTCGTACCGTTATTTATGGAAAAGGGCAATTACTCCGAAAACTCAAACAATGGTTCTCTTTCCTTTGACGCTGCTTATCATTTTTTAAAAATGGGCCGCGTTTACACGGAGTTCTTTTTAGATGATATGGAGAGCCCTATTAGTTTAATTCGAAACGATAATATCGAAGCAAAATGGGCTTGGCTTGCCGGTTTTCAACTTGGGCGAGATTTCTTTTTAGGCCGCCACCTACTCGAAATAGGCTCTATTGCAGAGTATGCCCGTATAGAACCTTATGTTTACAGTCATTTTCACCCTAATACAGCGCAACTAGCGCACTTAGGGTATCCTTTAGGTAGTCAGAGTGGGCCTAACAGCCAAACGATTGATTGGAATGTTTATGCTCGTTTGGACTCTCGTTGGAACGCAAGCCTGCATTCGCGTTGGTTGTGGAAGGGTATTGATTACGGTAGCGCCGTTAATGATACAACGCCTAAGAGCAATCACATGAACTTACCTAAAAAGTTTTTAGATGGTGCAAAAATGGAATACTCCCTCTCGCCAACTCTAAGTTACGACGGTCAGTTTGTTTCTTTTTTGCTTCAATTAACATTGTTTAACGAGAAAAAGATTTTTACTCGATTAGGATTTAAGTGGTAGAAGCCATGCAAATTAAAAAGCCAGAATTACTAGCTCCCGCAGGGGATTTAACCCGCCTCTCTTATGCATTAGCTTACGGTGCCGATGCTGTTTACGCCGGTCAACCGGCTTTTTCTTTGCGAGCTCGAGAAAATGGGTTCAAAAATTTGGATGATTTGGCCGCAGGAGTTGCTTTATGCAGAAAACTGGACAGAAAATTTTATTTAGCAAGTAATGTTATTCCTAGAAACACCAAGGTAGACTCGTTTCAAAAGGCTTTACTTGCAGCGATTGAATTAAAACCAGATGCACTTATTGTAGCGGACCCTGGAATCATCGGTTTTTTACGCCGAGAAGCTCCCCAACAAGAACTTCATTTGTCTGTGCAGGCAAATACGACCAATTGGCTTACCGCTAAGTACTGGGCAGAGCAGGGAATTAAACGCATTATTTTAAGTCGAGAGTTACGTTTAGAAGAAGTGCGCGAAATTCATAAGAGGGTTCCCGAAGTAGAATTAGAAGTATTTGTGCATGGCGCAGTTTGTATGGCTATGTCTGGCCGCTGCATGCTTTCTAATTGGGTTTCTCACCGAGACGCTAATCAAGGTGCTTGCAACAACTCTTGTAGAATGCCTTATAAATTATTTGCTAATCCAGAAGTTCAAGAAGATGATTACCAAATGCACCAAGGTTCATTTAGCTTAAGAAGTTCGGATAAACCAGAACAAGCGCCGATAGATTTAGACGAAGATTCTTGGGGTACTTATTTTATGAGTAGTCGCGATTTATG
>DUVD01000110.1 GCA_012841225.1 Fibrobacter sp. | reverse complement strand
TGGCTCTTATTGAAAATGCGGGAGATCTAAAAGGGGCAATAGTCGTTACGACTCCACAGAAAGTCGCTGCAGTTGATGTTAGAAAGGCGATTACATTCTGCAAAGACCTTAAAATACCTATATTGGGTTTAGTTGAAAACATGTCTGGCTTAGTTTGTTCCAAGTGCGGAGAAGTAACGGAATTTTTCCCTAGGGGTGCTGTGGACCAGATTTGTAAAGACATGGACGTGGCTTGTATAAGTGCAGTCCCTATGGACTCAAAATTAGCAAATGCAGCTGATGTTGGTGAAGTAGAATGCGATCGAGCTGCACTTTTAAAAATTGTTAACCATCTCATTGAGGAAAAATAAAATGAAATTTGCAATACCTATGGCCAATGGAAAACTAACAGCCCACTTTGGGCACTGCCGCACATTTACTTTTGTCGAAGTGGAAGACCCTAAGTCTTTGATTTTTAAAGTAACGGAATGTGAACCACCTCCCCATGAACCAGGTGTTTTACCGGTTTGGCTTTATGAAAATGGAGTGACTCACGTTATTGCTGGCGGATTAGGTAATCGCGCGCGCTCTTTAATGGAAGGAAAGGGTATTCAGGTAGTCGTTGGCGCTCCCATAGAACCACCAGAAGTTTTGGTGACCCTTTATCTTTCTGGTAAACTAAAAGAAGGTGAAAACATGTGCGGGCACGACGAAAACTCGGAATGTTCGACCCATTAATTAGAAAAAACAACAAAGATATGGGTATATCGGTTTAAAACTTGAATTTAAAGCGACTTTTAGAAAAAAGGCGCTTTTTAAATTTATAGTTTTCATTGTATGGCACGCTTTTTGCATAAGTCGTCTCTTTTACTCCAATCTCTTGGGATTTTGGGTTTGGGCATTCTTTTACTTTTTCCTTTTTTGGGCTGCCAAGAGATTGAAGAAGAAGCCCCTTGGGAATCGGTAGATCGTCCATTAATGCTCTTTAGAGACACAACTCTTTTGGATTTTTATGAAGAAGAGGTGTTGTCATGGAAGTTAAAGACGGCATACTTAGAGCGCTGGGCTTCTGACGATAAAATTTTCGCCCGCCCTATTTTCGTAGATATTTTCGACTCCCTTGGCCAAAAAGTAGCTTTCTTGCGCGCCGATTCGGGAACACTTGATATGGCCATGAATTACATTTTTGCTTATGGGCATGTCTTTGCTTTTACGCCTAAAGGGGCGTCTGTTCGTTCGGATTCTCTTTTATGGCATAAAAAAGATAACCTCGTAAAAACGGAGAGTTATGTACGTGTCGTGACAGAAGACGGTGACGTTTTACAAGGCAAGGGTTTTGTGAGTGATGCCAAAATGGATAATTGGAAAATCCAGTCTCAAGTGACGGGCATTTTTCAAGACGCAGCCAAACGCTTAAAAAAAGAAGATGAAGCGATAGTCAACGAGAAAATTTCAACAAAACCAACGCCTAAAAATAAAAATGACTCTGTTAGAGCAGCCACTCGACCTTTGACAGACAGAGAAGCACGTCGCCAAGACAGAAGAAATAAAAGTCGTCTTGAAGGTACCGATCCTAAAAGGAATGCTGAAAACGAATTAGAAAAAGAACGCCGTCGTCAGGAACGCTCCAATCGCCCACGTGCGAGGCGGAGGGATGAATGAATCTCTTAAGGGCCACTGTTTTTCTTTTTCTAATCTTTTGTCATTTAGCTATTGCTCAAACATCTCCTTTGATTATGCGTCATGCTGATAGTTTGTCTGTAGCAAGAACTAGAGGGAATTTATTGCTGCAAGGCAAGGTGCATTTTATACACGATAGCATTCAATTTAAAACGCAACGGGCGGTATGGAATCGAGATGTTGACATAGTCCAATGCGATGGCGGTTTTTTGTTTGTTCACCCCGATGGATTTATTCAAGCAAGCAGTGGCGTGTACCAAAAGAAAAATAATTTTGCTTCGGCAACGGGCTCTGTAGTGGCAAAGGATTCCGCACAAACCTACGCTTTTTTTGGGGAACACCTAACATTTGATCGCAAAGAAGGCATTTTAACAATGCCAGATAAACCTGTGTTGCAACAATACGAAGTGAAAGGCGACTCTATTGACACTTTAACAATTAAGGCTAAAAAAATTGTTTATAATAAAACCAATGAATTTGCCTCGGCATTTAGGGATGTTCACATTCAACAAAAGCTGATGGAGGTCACTTGTGATTCCGCTTACTTTGATCGTAAAAACAATTGGATGGCACTTTCTGGAAACCCAATTTGTAAATTAGAACACGAAACGATTCGTGGGGATTCCATTTACTTGGTCTTGAACCCCAATGGTAAAACCTTGCGCTCTGCCTTAGTCATTCGAAATGCGCATGGGGTGCAGATAGACCCAGGGAAGGGCAGACAACCAGCGCAACATACCGAAGCATTTGGCGATACACTTTATGTTGAATTTGAAAGAGGTAAAATCAAGCACCTTTATGTGAATCTAAATGCAAAAGGTTTTTTCTTTGAAGAAGACTTGCCAAAATATAAAAACCTAATGGACGGCAATCGCTTAGATATTTATTTCGAAAAAGGAAAAGTAAATAAAGCGATCGTTGGTGGAAACGCGCAAAGTACCTATTATTATATAAAAGACGATCGGGTGGTTTCAGGCAGAAATGAATCTTCTGGTGACACGATTCAAGTTAGCTTTAAAGATGGTAAAGTGGGTTCTTTGAAGATGATTGGTGGTAATACATTAGCTAGCGGACGTTATTTCGATTTAGAAAAAAGTACCCTCAAAAAAGAACGAAAAGTAGATTCGACAGTTACCAAAGACGGGTTAGAAAAACCTCCTTCCAGAGAAAGGCTCAGTAGACGCCGTGATGCGAAACGTAAAGAAAATCAAAAAGGTATCTTAAAGGATAGTACTTCTATAAAAGAAGAACCCCAAAGGCAAAAAAAAGATGAATGATTTGATCCATACCATACACACAAATAAATTGTGCAAGGCTTACGGCAGCAAGCAAGTGGTTCACGAGGCCTCCATTCGAGTTTCTCAAGGAGAAATTGTAGGGTTGCTTGGGCCTAACGGTGCTGGAAAAACGACAACTTTTTATATGATCGTAGGCGTGATTCGCCCCGACAGTGGCCATATTTTTTTAGATGGTGTTGAAATGACGTCCAAACCGATGTATCGTCGCGCTCGACTTGGCGTGGGTTATTTGCCCCAAGAAGCGTCTATTTTTAGAAAGATGAATGTAGAAGATAATATCATGGCTATTTTAGAAACCCAAGATTTAAAGCGCTCTGAACGAAAAAATAGATTGGAAGAATTGCTATGTGAATTTAAAATAGATCAAATTCGAAAAACGAAAGCTTACAGCTGTTCTGGTGGTGAGAGACGTCGTTTAGAAATTGCTCGTGCTTTAGCTTCTAACCCCAAATTTTTACTCTTAGATGAACCCTTTGCTGGTATTGACCCTATAGCCGTAGCCGACATCCAGTCTATTATTTCTGATCTTAGGGATAAGGGCATGGGTATTTTAATTACAGATCATAATGTACGTGAAACGCTTTCCATTACCGATCGCGCTTATATCATGTATAAGAGTCAAGTACTAACGGAAGGGACCTCCGAATTTTTGGCTGGCGATGAAGAAGCACGTCGAATATACCTTGGCGAGTCATTCCGTTTGAATTAGGAGTTATTTATGAATATTGGCATGCAAATGAATCAAGGTGTCCGTTTAGAACAAACCTTGTCCCCGCAAATGCTTCAGTCGATTACTATTTTGCAAATGAACGCATTGGATCTTGAAACCGCTATTAAGCAAGAAACAGAGCAAAATCCACTTTTAGAACTGACGGACAGCGAAGAAAGAACAGATGAATTAAATGAAAATCGTTCTGAAGAGGACTTAGATATTCGTCTTGAAGATGATGATGTAGAAAGAGGCTTAATCGACGACCCCGATGAAAAACTGATTGATTGGGATAAGTACTTTGAAGAGGGATTTGTAGATGCAGAGCGTCCTTTAAAAGACTTGAATACGCCGGACCCGGAAGAAGAAGAGTGGAGCCGCCAATCGACCGAAACGCAAAGCATGCAGGATTTCTTAAAAGCTCAATTGAGAGGTTGGAAACGTCCAGAACGCATTGTTGTCGTTGTGGAATACTTAATCGATTCTCTCGATGAAAAGGGTTACGTCCAAAGTGCTTTAACTCAAGATATAGAAACCATAAAAGTAAGAAGTGGATTTAAGGAAGTTGAAGAAACATCGCTCGAGTATTTAGTAGCATCTAACCTTGATATTTTAGAAGCCGAAGAGGTGTTGCAGCGCAAGAAAAACTTAGAAGAGGCCTCTTTTGTAGTTCGTGAGGCATTTCACATCTTGCAGTCTTTGAGTCCAAGGGGAATAGGTGCCCGCCATCTTCAAGAATGCTTGTTAATTCAAGCATACAGCATTCCCGACTTTTCGCCTTTAGCTATTCGCATTTTAGAAAAGCATTTTAAAGCGTTGAAGGGCCTGCGTTATGCCGCCATTGCCAAAGAGCTTGGTGTTTCTACCGAAGAGGTGCAATTCGCTGTTCAGGAACTCTCCAAGTTATCCCCTCACCCCGGGGTGTTGATCAATAATTCCCCAGTGCAAGCGATTGTTCCAGATATGACCGTTATCGAAGAAAAACCAGGCGTTTTTAAGGTGATAGTCAAAGACCCTCCATTTAGAAATCGCCTTCGCATTAACCAAACCTACCGCAAGCTTTTAACAAGTTCTGGAACCTCAGCAAAAGACAAAGAGTACATTCGCGATAAGCTTAACGCCGCTAATTCTTTTTTGCGTAACATTGATAATCGCCAAAGCACCATGGAACTTGTGATGAATGCCATACTGAGGCGTCAAATGGACTTTTTTACAAAAGGACCAGAACACTTAAAGCCAATGATTTTACAGACTATAGCCGATGATATTCAAAGAGATCCTAGTACAGTAAATCGAGTGACGAATGGCAAGTACGTAGAAATTCCTTATGGTGTTTATGAGTTAAAACAGTTTTTTACGAATGGCTTAAGGCAAGAAGATGGAAGCGATATGGGTTCGGCTCGCATTTTGAATGCAATTAAACAGCTCATCGATGGCGAAGATCGCAAAAAGCCTTATTCTGACCAAGCTTTGACCAATGCTTTAGAAGAGCAAGGGATTCGTATTGCACGGCGTACAGTGGCTAAATATCGTGAAGAGGATTTGAAAATGCTACCCGCACGACTTCGAAAGGAAGTCTAAGCGTTTTTAATTACTCCAATATGGAAGTCTTTTTAAGACATCGTTTTGGGATTAATGATCATTTCCCCTATGCATAATAAGGGCAATTACTTTTCGAGAGCAGATATTTTTATATTAATAGAATGGTTTGGGAGAAAAACATTTTTTTCGATACTTTTTTGTCGAAAATAGATGTATATACTTGAAATGCAAAACATCGGTTTTGTGCGAATAACGTCCTTTTAATTCAGAGGTTTCTCATGGATATTAACATTTCTGCTCGTCATTTTAGTGCTTCTGCAAGTCTCCAGGCTCGCGTTCAAGAAGAAATTGAAAAGCTCGGTAAGTTTTACCCTAACATTACTTCGGCTAGCGTTGTCTTGGATCATGAAGTAGAGCACATGCGCCGTTGCGAAATTTCTTTAAATATTACTGGCGCAGTCGTTGTCGCTTCTGCCGATGAAGAAAGCATAGGTAAGGCTTTGGACGTTGCTCTTGAACGCGCCAAAACACAATTGAAAAAACACAATGAAAAACAGAAGGATCATCAAACAAAATCCTTGTCTGATTTGGTGAATGAGTGAGTGCTTATTCACTAAAAGATATTCATGTAAATTGTCGGGAAAAATATCCCGTTAAAAACTTATGGCTTAAACACAAGGATCTTCTTCGACTAGAGTTACACACCGGAGAAGATTCTTTAAATGGTTTTATTGAAGAAAGCGGCTTACATCGTCCAGGGCTTGCCATGGCTGGGTTTACGTCGGTGTATAGTTCGCATCAAATTCAGGTGGTGGGGCACACAGAATGGAATTACTTAGAGTCTCTTGGCGCGGAAAAACGACGTGCCGTATTCGAGAATCTATCGCAATTTAGTTCTCCTTTATGGGTAGTCACGCATGAGCAAAAACCTCATCCAGAATTGCTTGATATGTGCATGCAAAAAGGAATCCCCTTATTTTCGACGCCTCAATACACCTTTGAATTTGGCAACATTGTCCAACGCGTTTTAGCTGATTTTTTTGCTCCTTACGCAGTAATCCACGCCAGTCTTGTTGATGTTTATGGCGTGGGCATGCTTTATGTTGGCGAAAGCAATGTGGGTAAGTCGGAGTGCGTTCTAGACCTTGTCGA